>NZCW01000030.1 GCA_002688435.1 Dehalococcoidales bacterium | reverse complement strand
CCTTTCCTTACCATCTAATTCCCCCCTTTTTACTGACTTCGTTTTTCTAACATTATAACTGGTACAGTTTTTGGGGGGCACGTCAGAGTAATAAGGTAAAGAGGCTTGTCTTGATGATAAGTCAGTTTAATGGTAGAATGCGGTGTCTGCGCTCAACGGCGCAGCCATCCTTTATCCGGTATCCGGAGAAAAGGGAGACGCCGTGATTCTAAGAAGACTGGTCGTCGGACCGCTGGCATCCAACTGTTATATCGCTGGCTCGGAAGCCACCAAAGAGGGAATGATTATTGACCCCGCCGATGAGGCGGAGAGAATTTTGACGAATGTTACCCAGCTGGGATTGGAGATAAAGCTTATCCTGCTCACCCACGGGCACCCAGACCACGTGGGCGCTTTGAAGGGAGTCCAGGAAGCCACTGGCGCCGAGGTGGTGATTCATACCGATGATACCGAAGCACTCTTGAACCAGCCACTGGCTTTCGCTTTCGGGCCGACCTACCCCTCACCATCTCCCCCCGACCGGTTACTTAACGGTGGCGAGAGCCTGAATATCGGAGACCTTCACTTCTCGGTCAGGCATACGCCAGGACATACGCCGGGCGGCATCTGCCTCCTGAGGCACAATGTCCTATTCAGCGGCGATACCCTCTTCAACTACGGCATCGGCCGATTTGACATGCCCGGCGGTAACTACGAGCAGCTGATGAACAGCCTAGCCGCCCTCTTTACGTCCCTACCCGACGACACCGCTGTTTACCCCGGCCACGGCCCGGAGACCACCATCGGCACCGAGCGCCAGGCCAATCCTTTCCTCCAAGGTTAAAAAGGGCAGGGCGGAGGTGAAAACCTCCGCCCTGGTTATCTCTAAATTATAACCAAGCTTACAGTGCTACCAGCATGACGAAGACCGGCCCGAAAATCACGGCTACCTTACCCACCAGCTTAATCAGTATATTCAAGGAAGGCCCGGCGGTATCCTTGAAAGGGTCGCCTACGGTATCGCCGATAACGGCCGCCTTATGCGCGTCACTACCTTTACCGCCCAAGTGACCTGCCTCAATGAATTTCTTGGCATTGTCCCAAGCACCGCCGGCATTGGCCATCATCACCGCCAGTAGGAACCCGGTCAGCAGTGCTCCTAGCAGCAACCCGGCGACTGCTTCCGGTCCCAAGGCAAAACCTAGAATAAGCGGCACCGCCAGCACCAGTACGCCGGGGAGCATCATTGACTTTAACGCTCTCTTGGTGGCAATGTCGACACAGCTGACGTAGTCCGGCCTAGCCTCGCCCTCCATCAGTCCCTTGATCCCATGGAACTGCCGCCTTACCTCGTTGACAATGGCGAAACTACCCGCGCCGACGCCCTTCATCGCCAAGGCGCTGAAGACGAAAGTCAGCATGCCGCCAATGAGCACACCGGCAATCACGCCCACGTTGGTCAGGCTAGCAACGTCAATATTAGCCACTTTGAAGTAGGTGGCCAGCCAGGCCAAAGAGGCCAGCGCCGCCGAGGCGATAGCAAAACCTTTACCCAAGGCCGCCGTGGTATTACCCACCGAGTCCAGAGCCTCACAGCGCGCCCTCACTTCTTTACCCAAGCCGGCCATCTGGGCAATACCCGCCGAGTTATCGGCTATCGGGCCATAGCAGTCCATGGCCAACAACATCCCTAGGTTAATCAACATCCCCATAGAGGCTACCGCTATGCCCAGCAACCCACCGAAGAGATAGGCCAGCACGGTAGCCAGGGCCACCAAAATTACGGGTATTACCGTACTCATCAGGCCGGTGGCAATGCCTTCAATAATAGTGACCGCAGCGCCGCTTTCGGCCGCCCGCGCTATCTTCTTGGCCGGACCGTGCTCCGCCGAGGTAAAGTATTCCGTGGCCTGCGCAATCAGAAAGCCAGCGATCAGGCCCGAGATTAATGCCCAGAAAAGCCCCAGCTCCCCCACGTAAAATCGGATAATGAGGAAACTAACGATTACCATCAGGATATTACTGACGTAAACACCTCTATTCATGGTGGCATGCGCCCGGGCAACCTGCTTTTCAAAGCCGGCCTCAACTTCTTTCGGTCTTACCGCGAGGGCACCAATAATGGAGACCACGATGCCCGCGCCGCTGAGCAGCAACGGTAAAAGCATACCCTTCGCCATCCCGAGGACAATCACTCCCAAGACCATAGAGGCGGCAATCGCGGAGACATAAGACTCGTACAGGTCGGAGCCCATCCCGGCGACATCACCGACGTTATCACCCACGTTATCAGCAATCACCGCCGGGTTCCGAGGGTCGTCTTCCGGGATGCCTTTTTCCACCTTACCTACCAAGTCCGCACCAACGTCCGCACTTTTGGTGAAAATACCGCCGCCCGCCCTGAGGAACAGCGCTACCGAAGAAGCGCCGAAAGCAAAGCCTAGCCAGACATGGCTGTCATCCCAGATGAAGGCGATGATAGACAGGCCCAGCAGACCCAGTCCGACCACACAGAAACCCATCACCGCACCGCTGGAAAAGGCGATTTTCAGCCCTTTCGCCCAGCTGCCAATGGCGGCATGAGCGGTCCGGGCATTAGCCAGAGTGGCAATGTTCATTCCCAGCCAGCCGGCCAGGGCCGAGGTGAAGGTACCGCAGACATAGGCTATGGCCACGTAAGGTCTGGGTTCAATAAAGACGGCCAGGATAGCAAACACGATCACGGTGAAGACTGCCAGGTAAGTGAACTCGCGGCGCAGGAAGGCCATCGCTCCCTGTCGGATAGCCAGGGAAATATCCCTCATCTTCTCGTTACCCGGGCTCTCGCGCACGATAGTAGTTACCAGATAACCCACGAACCCCAGAGCCATGGCCCCAGCCGCCAGTACCAGTATTCGCAGCATCAACGATTCCATAAGTTAACCTCCAATAAGTCCTTGCTTTTCCGCAGCAAAAAGGAAGGCTGCTCGCTCACCATCTTCCTTCATAATTTCCCGCGCAGAATCAGCACGCTCACCCGTTCTCTTATTTTAGCCTATCTCTAGACGAAGGTCAATTATGGATTTGAGAAATTGTTTATTGGCTTCATCCTCTTTTGGTCTTTATTTTATTAACCCCATCCTCCTGACCTACTTTTCAATAAGGAGTCCAGTTATAATGTTAGATTGGGACCTAAGACAGGAAGCAAATCATAGCCAAGAAAACCTGTTTACCCAAGCAAATCATCAGTAAGCTACGCGAAGCTAAAATCCTCTTAAACCAGGGAGTCACCATCGTAGAAACCAGCCGGACGGAACGATAACAATAGGTGAAGATCAGGAACTGATTGATCTTCTATGGCTAAAATTTAATGAGCGATTACAACTCTGTAGAGCTTATAAAGACCCCTGATGATGAGGATACAAGTAAATTAGTAGCTGAGAGTGATAAGACACCCTGGCTGGATGGGATGCCTTTTCTAGGTAGCAAAACAGCCCTTTTCCACAAAAGGGTGAAGCTCGTAAATAAATTTCCAAAAGGAAGTGTACTCTTATTTATTGTCGAGAAGTAATGGAACTGGTATCATTGACCAGGACCATATTAAAGGGGCTTGTCAATGACCACCGTTTTAGCTAAAGCAGACATTCACCGATTATTACGGCAAAAGCCTCCGTTGGTGGAAGGCTGGATTGACCTCGAGCAGCAGGTACAACCCAACGGGATTGACCTAACCCTGTACGAGGTAGCTTTGCTGCAATCACCGGGCCGGATAGCGACGACGAATCACCAGCGTCTGGTATCTGACTTGGCGCCGCTGGTCTTTGACGGGCTGGGTTTTATCGACCTGATGCCCGGGGCCTACAGCATCACCTATAACGAGATTGTCCACCTACCCAGAAAGATCATGGCGCTGGCCACTCCTCGATCGAGCCTGCTGCGCTGCGGGGCCACGGTCAATACGGCGGTCTGGGACGCCGGTTACTCAGGCCGTTCCCAGTCGCTGCTGGTGGTCTATCATCCCCAGGGGATTCGCTTGCAGAGAAACGCCCGAATGATACAGCTTGTTTTCCTACGGCTGACCCGGCAGACAGAAGGTTACCGAGGGACCTACCAGGGAGAAAATATCTAGTCTCCTCTACCTCCTCTCCACACCGACGATATACCAATCTTCCGGTGAGTCGTACCGTGTATCGACCGTCAGGTGGACGATAGCAAGACAGGGATAGCAGGCTTTCAGCTCTAACAGGTCCACCAGCTCAAACCGCTTTTTATTGTTGAGATAGGCCTGTTCGGTCAAGGCATTAGAGACATAGTCCTCTTTCGTCCGCTTCAGGATACGGGCGATGGCCGCTTCCTGCGGGCAGTCGGTCTGCAGGATAACCAGAGGTAGGTTATATTTACCGGCGACGGCCGCGGCGCGCTCTCTTAACGATCGGGTAACGAAGGTGGCATCAAGGATAACACAGCCGCTCTGGGCTAGCGTCTCATCAGCCTGCCGGAACATCTCGTCATAGACCATGGTACGCTTGTCCATACTGGCGGCGGTCTTCTCGTCAAAGACGTCCTCATTCTTCAATACCTCCAGCCGAATCAGGTCGGAGCGCAAGAGTGAGCATCCTTTAAGCCTAGCTACTTCCTCGGTCGTCTCCGTCTTCCAGGTACCAGGCAGGCCGCAGGCAATCAGCACAAAACCGGGACCCAGCTCTTTTTCGATGAACGGTCTAAAGGATTCTTTCAATTACCACCTCTCATGTATGAAGATGTATGCACTTTGTCATAATACTTTACTCAGATATCGTTTTCCCCTCTGGTGAGTTATAATCTCTTTATTCAAAAACAGTCAAGACCTCATAGTCTTTTCACTCTTTTAGCGATGGGTTTCTTTATTTGCTCGTATGAAGGAGGCGGTACTACTTTCACCGATTTGTCGCCAAAAAACAAAGCATCGCTAATTCACCACTCCAAAAAGATCTCTTTATCAAAGGTATCAATCCCATGAAACACCACCTCGCCAACAAACTCTGAGACAGCTCTCTTTACCCATTCAAAAACACCGTTATTTTCATTTCTCAGTTTCCAAATAGTTACCAAGCACGACCTGATTCAGTTTAGCTTACGCCATTCTATGATATATCAATATATGATCCGGCCAGCTCAAAATAGTGCCGGGCCACCATCAAAACTCCCGTCTTCTCTTCCGGCGAGATATACGGATCATCCAGCCTGAAACTCTCCACTTTCCCTCGCACGTACGCCCGGTAGCACTTGTAGAAATCAAGCAATGTCATCAGCTCTTGATCCTGACTCCGCGTTACGTAAGCCTTAACAAAGTCGTCGGACAGACCAGCCCGCCCGTAGTGATCCAGATCCATTGCCAGAAAAGCCACCTCGGAAGCAACGTCACAATACCGGAATCGGTCATTAAATTCAATGCAGTCATAGATACAGATACTATCACAAAAACAGATATGAGCGGCGTGAAGGTCACCATGGCAATCTTTTATCCGGCTTTCGGCCATCCGCTTTTTAAATAAACCAGTGTTTCCCTGAATAAAGAGGTTAGTATAATCCCGAATACGCCGGTACTGCTCCCGGGAAATAGTATGGCCCAGATATTTCTCGGTCTGGGTAAAGTTTTCCTCGGTATTTACGGTGATAGCGTCAATATCGCCAAAGGTACTGATGCTGACGCCGATTTCGGCTTGCCGGTGGAACTCGACCAGTCTGTCCGCCACGCCAGCTAGCATTTCTGGTGACACTCTATCCTCGGCCAGCAGGACATTCAACATCTTTTCCTGGGGCAGGCGGCGCATTTTCACGGCATACTCCAGAGCCTCGCCTCGCCCTCCGAAAGAAATCCGATCCCCACTCCCGGTCACGGGCAGGACACCCAAATAGGTATCCGGGCAGAGTCGTCGGTTAAGTCCAACTTCCCGTTGACAGTAAAAATAGCGCTTTTTCAGAGTGGTGTAGTCCAGATAACCTAGGTCTACCGGTTTCTTGACCTTGTAGACGTAGTCATTGGTCAGGAACACAAATGACATCTGGGTCTGCGCCAGCTCAACTTTCTGGGGAGGGTCAGGATAGGCCTGCGGGTCAAGTAGTGCCTGGATTATTTCCGGTAGTGGTGACATTTCTCCCTTTCCTCCTCCTCTCTCGGAATATACCGCAACCCCTCCCAGCCCATAGTGTCTGAGGGGATCATATGGCTCTTATCCATTCCCGCAGGTCAATCAGTACCCGGGAATGGTCGGCCATGGTCACTTCCACCAGGTTTACCTGAGGCTAGTGCCTAATATCGTCCGCCCGGGGATGAGGATTAAACATGATTGTGCCCAGAACTTTCTCCCTGCTGCCCATTGCCTGCCGGACGGCTTCACGGAAGTCAGTCGGAAAAAGCTCTATTTTACCGATTTCGTCGACGACGATTCAATCACACTGCCGGACGGCCCAGTACAGGAAACACCCACCTGATCCAGGCTACCAATATCAACGCCGTACTTGCCCACTTGATAGCGACTGTAAATATCCACGTGAGCCAGTACCACTTCCTGTCCATCCAGTATCATCAGTTTGAAACTGAGTCTCGTATCCCGACTCCGTATCTCTCCTCGGTGTAGAAACCTTCGACCCTGCCCTCAAACGCCGCTACTGCCTGCTGGATAAGATTGGTCTTTCCTGTCCTCGGCCGACCGGTAAGCAAATCAACCCGCTTCATCGTCGGCATCCGGTCATTACCTTCACCCGACAGGAATGACTACTTGGGAACCGGTTGCGCCGTCTTTCTTCTTTCCTTCAGCTTCTTCTGCTTGCGCCGGTGTTTCAGGGTAGCCACTCTCTTACTCTTATTCATCACCAGTAATCTTAACTCAAATTAACCTTTTCCGCCACTCAGGTGCTAAAGGTTCTAATAAACCGGGTAAAGGAACGGTCATAGGTCTTCTCTATCTCGGGCGGGAAGATACAACCAGACAACTCGTTACTCTCCAGACGATAGGTGATACATTCACAGCACTTACCCTACCGAGAGCAGGACTCATAGTCACAGGCACATTTGACGTTATTGGACTCAACGTTACATTCCATCAGGATACACCCCTCTAAGTGTAGCGTTTCCTTATCGTTTCGGATAGCTCACTCAGTAGCTCCAAGACACGGGCGGCTGCCTCCTCAGTAGCCAGAGACGCCAGCCCACAGCTGGGAGTAAGCAGTCCCTGAGCAATCAATTGCCGGAAGCGGATGTCCTGCCGGGTAAAGGGCGCCATCGCTTCCTCCAGACGATCCTTAAGACTAGCAACCGTTTCTTTAGCTAATAAGTCTTCTTCATTAGGGACGATTCCCCATGCTACCGTACCTCCTCGCTCCAGGAACTTCTTTAGTTCCACCGGGTAAAGACTCAATGACTGGGCATAGTTGTAAGTGTCAAAGCTGATAATATCAACGCTGGTCTCCAGTAGTAAGGACCAGTCGGTGTTGCCGCAGCAGTGGACTCCCTTCAGACCGCCAATACCGCTGAAGACCTCCTCAAGCAAATTGATAACCTGATCTCGGGAGAGCATCATTGAGACTGATCCGAAAGCCGACATATACGGCTCGTCCACAAAGATAATGGTGTTTTTAGAGAAGCGACTCAGTTCTTTTTCCTGCCAGGCCGCCTTCAATCGGAGCAGCCTGGGCACGGCATCACCCAGAAAATCGTCATAAAGAATACCCTTGCCGGTATCATCGGTTACCGTCAGCCCCCAGGTGATCGGCCCGGTCACCTGCCCTTTGACCGCCAGGGGTGACTGGGTAGTCACGGACAAAAACTGGTGCAGTCCGGCGGCATATTCCGGACTGATGGCATACTTGGTGAAGTCATTCTCCAGGTAAGCAGCGTAGAGCCGTTCCAACGCCTCCAGTCCCCGGTTACGGTCAATGTATATTTTTTCCTCGTCCTCCTCGACCACCACCCCGGGGAAGCCCTGGCTGTACTGGACATACATATTCTCCTGGAAAGACTTCTTTGGCAGCTGAGGCCAAGCCGGGATGTCCCTGAGGTAATGGACAATCTGGGTGCACGCCGCCAGCGGGTCCGTCTGGGGCATACTACCAACAATCGTCGGCAAAAAATTGAATTCTACGCCGGGCATAATGTCAGTCCTTTCTGATATACTTGCTGATTAACAAATCGAGTTTCTTTTTCTGCTCATCTGGTATCAGCTCTGGAGCGGTAACGATAGCCGTTTTCAGCGCCGAGCCGCATCCGCAGCCTCGCTTCGTCGGCACTCTACGCAGCGCCAGCCTGATGATATTTTTGGCGGTGTCAATGTTCTGGCGCAAAGTATTCAAGATAATCTCGGCGGTAACCGCCTCGTGCTTCCGGTGCCAGCAATCATAATCGGTAACACAGGCAATAATAGCGTAGCAGATTTCCGCTTCCCGCGCCAGCTTAGCTTCGGGTAGCGCCGTCATACCGATAACGTCCGCCCCCCAGGCGCGGTAGAGCAGCGATTCCGCTTTGGTGGAGAAGACCGGCCCCTCCATAACTACGTAAGTACCGCCCCAGTGCGTAGCGGTACCGACGTCTTTGGCCGCCTGGTAGACCATCTGGCTCAAGTCCGGACATACCGGCTCACCGAAGGGAATGTGAACGACCACACCTTCCCCAAAAAAGGTATTAATCCGACTGCGGGTGCGGTCAATCAGCTGGTCTGGAATCAGCAGGTCGCCGGGCTGAAATTCTTCTTTCAGACTGCCCACCGAGTTAATGGCGATGATATGCCCCACCCCCAACGACTTTAAAGCGTAGATGTTAGCCCTGACCGGGACTTCAGTGGGCAGAATACGATGCCCCCGCCCGTGTCGAGGTAGGAAAGCAACCCCCACCCCTTCCAGTTTACCGACGACAATGGTGTCACTCGGCTGACCAAATGGTGTTTTTATGTCAACTTCCTCAACATCCACCATCCCCTCGATATCATACAGCCCGCTCCCGCCGATAACTCCGATTTTAGCTTCTGGCATCAGAGACCTCCTTTACTTAATGTACTACCGTGGTTGTAGACCTATCCAACAACTCATATTGCCGAGTAATGATCCTCAAACTAGACACTTCCTCTCTCAATTAGCCATCTTATATTACACGCTCATCCTTAATTACCTTACTTCTGAACGTTCAGTAATTTTATCTCAACAATCCGCACCTCTAGAATACTTACTCGCGAATATCCGATAATATAAAGGTGCTTTTCTAGTATTTACCGCAAGCACATAGTCTTTTACTTCTATGGAAAGTTACAGCTGAATCCATTCTTCTCTTCTCAGTTAGCTTCCAAATTGAGTTATATTTAATTTCCCAGTCAAAGGGCTCTATAAAACAAAAGTCTAGAGAGTTGGAGGATAATTTTTGCAATAACTCATCCACAACCAAATTACAATCTTTATTGAAGAAATCTACATTTGCAGAACTATATGATTTTGCTCTAGCTTTCAACGCCCTAATAACACTGGACTGATCATCATTAAAAAAATAGTGTGTGAACGGAACTTCGCAACTGAGAGACAAGATGGGAGAACTTTTCATTCCCTTTTCTGTTTTCTGGATCCGACATTTACCTGGACCGGCAAATAGGTCAATATAAGTTCTAATTGTCCATTGCCTTTTCATACCTGTGTTAAAAATGTGGCAGTAGCGATCTATGTAGTGAATTTCTCTTTAGCCCAATAACCAATCGCAATTGTAAGTGCACCGTCGGACCCAATAACAATATCTACGGTAGTCATTACATTATCTTTTTTATTCCTTCCTCGTAATTCCTCCTTATTATACCTTTTTCCGTAATGAGGGCGGTGAGGTAACGGTGGGGGGTAACATCAAAAGCGGGGTTAGCCGCGGCCACGCCCTCCGGAGCAATCCGCACCTCCCAAATATGGGTTACCTCATCCTCACTTCTCTGCTCAATGGGGATTTCATCTCCGATAGCCAAGGAAAGGTCAATAGTGGTAGTGGGAACCGCCACGTAAAAAGGAATATCATTTTCTCTGGCCAGCACCGCCAGGGTATAGGTACCAATCTTATTGGCGGTGTCACCGTTGGCGGCAATACGATCGGCGCCGACGATAACGCAGTCAACCTCGCCTTTACTCATGAAATAACCAGCCATGGAATCGGTAATCAGGGTGGCCGGGATGCCCGCTTTCTTCAATTCCCAAGTAGTGAGTCGCGCTCCCTGAAGCAGAGGACGAGTCTCGGTGGCCAAGACTTTTATCTTTTTACCTTGCTCTTTTGCCCGCATAATAACGCCGATGGCGGTGCCGTAACCAGTGGTCGCCAGCGGCCCGGCATTGCAGTGGGTCAGGACGGTAAAACCGTCTTCTATCAGCGCAGCACCGTGCCGGCTTATCTCAAAGGTTGCCGCCATTTCCCCGTCATGAATTTTCACGGCTTCGTCCGCCAGTGCGGTTTTAATCTCGGCCACGTCCGCACCAGCTTCGGCCACCTGCCGCATGCGGTCCAGCGCCCGGAAAAGATTTCGGGCGGTGGGGCGGGTGTCGGCAATGGTTCTGATGACGGCCCGGAGCTTCTCCAGAAATTCGGCTCTCACCGTAGATTCAATTTTCAGCGCCCCCATGACCACGGCATAGGCTCCAGCTACCCCGATAGCGGGCGCGCCCCTGATTTTCAATTCTGTAAGGGCTGAGGCAATACTCCGGTAGTCACCTAGCTCCAGATAAACCTCTGCCTGCGGGAGCCGGGTCTGGTCGAGGATACGGACCCGGTTACTGAGCCACTCAATGGCGGGATTATCAGATTTTTTCAACTTTGCCCCCCTATTTAACACGCTCCATCGGCCCGGTTTCCCACTGTAGGCGGTAGAGCTCCATTAGCACGAAACTATACCCGCCTTTAACCATGTGCCCGCAGGGCGTAAAACCGCATTTCAGGAAGCACTTCTGCGCCCGCTGGTTCCAGTCCAGAGTTTTCAGGTAGACTCGCCTGATTTTCGTCCGGCGAAAAATGTGGTTAACCAAGACGGTCACAGCATCCACACCGTAGCCATCACCCCAGTAGTCGCGGTTGCCGATCATGATACCTAGTTCCACCTCTCCCTTAGCTTCATCAACGTTATAGTAGACACAGTTACCGATATGCTCGCCACCAACGGTTTCCACAGCGAAGATATGCCTGGTCGGAGCGGGACGACGCAGTTCGCTGGTATAGCCCTGTAAATACTGCGGGAAAGAGGCCGTCAGCGCCGGCATGGCATCAAGTCGCAACAGTTCGGTATCCGTTTGCCATTTATAATCACTACGGGCATCGGATAACTTTTTCTGACGAAGCTTAACTTTACGGCCGATAATCATAATATTGTGCCCCGCAGTTTCAAATTGAAAAACCCGCCTTGCCACCACTCTCATCCAATACCAGGTCCGCCATTACCTACTCCTCTTCTTCTTCCTCTTCCTTCTCCCATATGGGTTCGGTAAAATAGTCAATGTACTCTCCCATCGCCTGAGAGGCCACCTGCTTCATTCTCTCCCTGGCCTCCCTGACCAGCTGCGCCAGCTCGTCCAGGTCAATTTCTACACCCAGCATTCTCGCCAGGACTTCAAGCACCGCCAGAGCCGCCATCGGGTTCTGTATCCGAGTAGCATAGGTTGGCACTTCACCCAGCAGGCAGACACCATCGATACCTCTTTCTTTGGCCACCCCCAGCAACAGCCCGTTCAACCCGGCAATCTGCAGGTTACTGGCCGATATCAGGTCATATTTCTTCAGATCGGCGGCCGCCTGCTGGCTGGTGGCCACTCCCAGAACACCGGGTTTTTCGGTATGGTGGATGCGAGTCATCGCCGCCGCGCAGGTATAGACCCGGCTAACCTGATACTTTACGCAGACATCAAGGACACAATGCGCCAGGTCATACCCTTTGGCGACGGGCTGGTCTTCACCGATAAACAGGATGATATCGCTCCCCCCGCCCTTATTTTTCCAGTAGCAAAACTTGCTCCGGGGGAACTGGGGCGCTTCCACAACGCTGTTTTTCACCAGTACCCCGATGGGGTCAAAGAAATGAGAAGCCTCAATCTCACCCAGCTCTTTAAAACCCAGTTTCTTCTCCAGATACGCAGCCACTATGGTGGCGACGTTACCAACGCCAGGCCAGGCCGCCAGCATATTCGGAGAATCGAGCCTAGGGTAAGCCCGAAATTTAACCAATCTTTTCATTTCAGCACGCCTCCCTTTATTACTGATATTGTTTGGTTGTCATTACGAGGCACGAGGTACCAAAGCAATCTTGGCAAGCAATAGTGAGATTATTTCGCTTCACCCTCAATGACAATTTGAGTTGCTAAACGGCCTCTTACTGGTTATAGGTAACCTCATCCCCTTTATCTCTTACTCGCCACCGAAAGACCAGGACAATAGATAGGTGGTGTCTGCAAAAAGCCGTCCACCCATTTGGCCTCCCGACCGATAGCCGCCACCTGTTTCAGCGCCTGGTAAATATTCCCCGAGACCATAGTATTTTTAACCCTACCCACTATTTTACCATTTTCCACCTTATATCCCAGCAGGACATTACCGCTGAAATCACCGCCCAGAACATTACCCTGCCCAGCACCCATGAGCTGCTCCACCACCAGTCCTTCCTTTATGTCCTGTACCATCTCGGTAAAATCAGTATCCCCTGGGGCAATGACAAAAGCGCTGGGTGCAGGTAACGGCAGTCCGCCATGGTTCCGGCTGCCGTTACCGGTGCTGTGAGTATGAGCCATGGCCGCCGTCTGCAGGTCATAAATAAAACCGGTCACCACTCCTTCTTCAACCAACGTGGTGCACTGACTGGGCACGCCTTCATCGTCACAGGGACGGCTGCTGGGGCGATAGCCCACCGTCGGGTCGTCCCGCAGGCGGAATTTCCGGTCAAAGACCGCCTGCCCGAGTTTATTACCAATGGGCGACGCTCCTTTTAAAACCGTTTTGCCGTTAAAAGCCGCCATCAGAGGCTCTATCAGGGCGCTGGCTACCCCGCCAGGGGTAAAGACCACCGGTAAAGACTTACTCGGCACCGAGGCGCGGTCTTTAGCCAGCTCAAGCTGGCGGAGCACTGCCCCAGCGACTGCTCCGGAATTCGAGAGAGGATGGCAGGAGCTGACACTTTCCCCGACGAAGAGCATATCCGTGTCATTGACCAGGCTGCCCTCGATGCCCAGGCTGAAATAACTTTTCCGGTAGTCTGCCTGCCCCCCGCGAGAGTTCCGGATACTAACCGAGACCGTACCCTTGGCAACTTCCGCCTCACAGATAATACCCGGGGTATACGCCGTAACCGAAGCGACCATTTCCTCGCCGAGCTGAATCATGGCTTCATTTGCTACCGATACCACCCCGGCGTCAAAGACGGCCACCGGCGAATAGACGCCCGACGCCGGTAACTGAAACTCGGCCAGCATGCCGAACTGCGCCGTTTCCACGGCATTACTAACCAGGTTACGGCGCTCACCTATATCGGTAGTAGTAGCATACCCCACCCTTCCCTGCCGGATAAGGCGCAGGGCCACGCTGGTCTGCTGTTTCGTCTGGAGGTACTTCAACCGATTGGCCTCAAACTGGACCAGAGTCCCTTCCGAAGAAACAGTAAAAACCTCCGCTTCCTCGGCCGCTACTACCGCCTGAGCCAGAAGATCTTCCACTTACCCGCCTCCCACCAAGCAGCGGCTAATCCGAATGTGCGGGCTGCCGTTAGACACCGGTAGTGGCATCTGCCCTCCCTTACCACAACCGCCACCTTGGTTCATCGTCAGGTCATCACCTATGGCATCTATATTCTCCAGCGTGTTAAACACATTACCGGTCAGCACCACCGGGCGCAGCATCTCCGCAATTTTACCGTGGCGTATCATATAGGCCTCCCCCGCCGAAAAAGTGAACATCTCCATACTGGTGGTACCGCCGTACCAGTTTTTAGCGTAAATCCCTTCTTTAATGCCACCCACCATATCGGCCAAGGAGACTACCCCCGGCTCGATATAGGTATTGGTCATGCGAACAATGGGCGGATAGCGGTGATTGATGGCCCGGGCATTACCAGTGGGTTTCTCATTCATTTTGGCCGCCGTCTCCCTAGAGTGGAGCCGACCGACCAGTTTACCCTCGCGGATAAGATAGGTCCTAGTGGCCGGCATACCTTCGTCATCATACTGGTAGCTGCCCCGCAGTCCCGGTATCGTGGCCGTATCCACAATATTCAATTCCGGGTGACCGAACTGCCTCCCCAGAGTCATAATCCGGCGCACACGTTCGTTTTCGTAAACAAAGTCGGACTCAGACAGGTGCCCGAAGGCTTCATGGACAAAGACACCTGCCAAGACCGGATCCAGCACCACGGTGTATTCCCCTCCTTTTATCTGCGGTGCCGAGAGCAATACCACCGCACGCTCTGCCATGTGCGCTACTTCGTCATGGTAACTCTGCAAGATGCTAAAGTCACCGCGGCTGCCCACGCTCAACCCTACCTGCTGGATATCGCCATCCCGGGCGGCTACCGCCGCCAGGCGCAGGGTAATATCGGCTCTTGTCTGCTCAATAAAACTACCCGCCGAACTCAAAAAAATAGTCTGCTTGCGGCTATCGGCATAACCCACCGTAGACGTCTGTATCTCTGGAGTACGCCAGATGATATCGTTGTATTCATCCATCAGTTGCTTCTTTTCCGCCAGCGGTATGGCTACCGGGTCCCTATCCGCCTCCACGGACACAGTAGCCACCACCGGTTCCGCCGCCACCAGCTGGCTCGCCTCACGGCCGACAAAGCGGGCCTGCTTCACGGCCAGGGCTACCCTTTCCGGCAGATTATTCAGGTCATTAAAGCTGACGAAGCCCCAGCCGCCTTTCACCATAGCCCGTACGTTTCCGCCGATGGCCGTAGCCCGCCCGATAGAGTCCAGTTCCCGGCCACGGTAGACGACATGGCTGGTCTGGCTCTCCTCAAGATGCGCTTCCACGTAATCGGCATCACATTTCCCGATAACTCCAGCCAGTTCCTGGCCAATATCTTTAATAGTCATAAACACTTCTCTCCAGGGCAGATACTTTAATGACGCCAGTTTACAAAACCATCAGGCTGATTGTCAATTTGAGGGAACGGCGAACTCTAGGACCGGGCAAGCAATTTGACGGCCTTTCTCGGTGCCGCTATCCAGTAGGTGATGCCAGCCATACCAAAGCATACCATTGACAGAATAAAGGCACTGATATAACTGCCCGAAGTGTCATAGATATAACCGCCCAGCCAGGGACCGATAACGCCGCCGATACCGAAACCGGTCAGCATCAGACCGGATATCACGCCGTAGTGCCGTCCGTGAAACAAGTCAGCCGCCCCGGCAAAGACTACCGGGGCGACAAGCCCGGCACCACAACCTAATAGGATGGCATAGATATATAAGAGCCAGGGTTGGGAAGTGTCCCGCACCGAAACCAAAGCAACCAAGGCACCGATGGACAGGACAACGGCCAGCGTCATCATCTTATCCCGGCCAATCCAGTCAGACATGGCCGCCGAGATCTGACCTACCATCATGAAAATGCCAAAGAGGGCAAAAATGGAAGCGGCAAACGTACTACTGTACCCCATGTCCTGGGTAAACTGAACCTGGTGGGATAGCACCATATAGCAGCCGACACCCCAGAACAGCGACTGAGTTGCCACCAGACACCACAGCTGATAAGTCCGCACGGCCTGGCCTAGCGTCCAGTCACTGATGGAAGAACCTCGGCCGATGACCACGTCTGGAGTTAAGCCGCCGGTAGCTGGCAATTCATCACTGCCGTAGGCTTTCAAGCCTTTACCCTCCGGACGATAGTGGAAAAAGAAGAAATACAGGGGCAGGAGGATAGCCGTCAGAACACCGGCCACCACGAAGAAAGCGTAACGCCAGCCCAATTGCAAGATGACGAACTCCACGAACACACCGTAAACGAAACTAAGGCCACCCCCCATCTGCCCTATCCCCATCACCATCCCGCGCCGCTTTGAGAACCAGTTGGCTAAGGCCGGACACAGCAGCGGCCAACCACTGAAGGCAGTCCCCACGGGCATCAGAAAACCGAAGAGTAGGTAAAAATGCCACAACTCGCGGGCAAAGGCGCAGCCGACGGTCGCCAGGCCGAGAAAAACAACACCGATCGGCATCACCCGGTACGGCTTCCAGCGGTCGCCCAAGCTGCCCGCCACCGGCGCAGTGAACCCGTAGACCAAGATGTTCAGAGACAGCATCAGGGCGGTGCTACCCCGACTCCAGCCAAACTCGTCCAGAACCGGGGGGAAGAAAACGGCGAAAGAGTGCCTGATGCCATAAATGAGGGCCATCCCAGCGACACTGATACCGACGATGACCCACCCATAAAAAAACGCCGATTGTTTGACCATTCCAATCAAAGCCAGTTTATACAGCTACCAAATTACTTGTCAATTCCGTAGAAAACCACCATGGACCCGCCCTCTAAAATCCTTGCTTTCCAACAATCGGGTGTGATATACTGGTGCAACAACTTTTAAAGAACGAGGACCTTTGTTGATCGCAAACTACGGTTACATCGGACTGTTTCTTATCGCCGTTATCCTTTTCACTCTTCTCATGGTCACCATCCCTATCGCTCTCCGATTTCTCCGTATCGTCCCCGATAACCCCAACCCCGTTAAGAACTCTATCTTTGAGTGCGGTATGGAGACCATCGGTAAGACCTGGGTCCAGTTTAACTTCCACTATTACTTTTACGTTCTGATATTTTTGGCCCTTGACGTCCTGGTTATCTTCCTGTATCCATGGGCGGTTAGCCTCCGGCAGTTAGGAATCTCCGGACTCATTACCATCTTAATCTTAATTACCATCATTTTTGTTGGCTATATCTACGCCTGGAGAAAGAAGGTCCTAGAATGGAAGTAGGCGACATACGGCCCTATATCTACCCAGATATCGAGCTGGACCGGGAAGAGGGTCAAGGCATTGAAGACCTGAAAGCAAACAGCCAGCCGGCAATTCCCGACCCTGATAAATGGCTTGACGAGGAGCTGTCCCAGAATATTCTCCTGACTTCCGCGGACGCCCTAATTAACTGGGGACGGCGCTCTTCCCTCTGGACGGCCATCTGCTTCCCTGCCTGCTGCGCCTTTGAGTTCATTGCCGCCAACGGACCCCGTTTTGACCTGGCGCGCTTTGGCATGGAAATCCTCCGCGCCTCGCCCCGCCAAGCTGACCTGATGATTACCGCCGGCACCTTGACCTGGAAGATGGCCCCTAATGTCCAGCGTATCTATAACCAGATGGCGGAGCCAAAATGGGTGATTGCCATGGGGTCCTGTGGTATCAGCGGCGGTATCTTCGCCTCAGCGCCTTACGCCGTGGTTCCCGGCTATAACCATATCATCCCAGTTGATGTCTATATCCCGGGCTGCCCTCCCCGCCCTGAAGCCCTAATTTACGGCATACAGATGCTGCAAAAGAAGATAGCCAAGCGAAGAAACTTAACCCTAGGGAAAGATTAAACAGGCATGACAGCAGTCCTTTCCGGCAAAGAAATAGCCCGCCAGCTTACCGAGAAGTTTCCGGAAAGCATTATCGAGTCCGGTCAGGACTACCTAGTAGTGAAAAACGAGTCTTTACTAGCCGTAGCCGCCTTCCTCAAAGATACCCCAGAACTTAACTTTGATTACCTCAACTTCATCACCGCCGTTGATTATTACCACTATTTTGAAGTCGTCTACCGGTTAAGCTCCCTGGAACATAATCACAGCCTGGTCCTGAAGACCCACTGTGCTGACCGGGAGGACCCAACCCTACCTTCGGTGACTGGTCTGTGGCAAGGGGCTGACTTTCAGGAGCGGGAAATCTACGACCTGATGGGGATTAACTTTGAAGGGCACCCCAATATGAAGCGTATTTTCCTTTGGGAAGGCTTTGCCGGACATCCCATGCGAAAGGACTTTCGGTAATGGCGCTGAAAACAGAACCTTTTGTACTCAATATGGGTCCGGTACATCCCAGCACCCACGGAGTATTCCGCATGCGGACAACCCTTGATGGGGAAGTAGTGGTGGATATTGAGCCGATCTTCGGCTATCTCCATCGCGGGGTAGAGAAACTGGCCGAGCAGCGCACTTACACCGGGATAATCCCACTGACCGACCGCCTAGACTACATCTCCTCAATGAATAATAACTTGGCTTATTGCCTGGCCGTGGAGAAGCTGGCGGGTATAAAGGTCCCGGAACGGGCGGAATACCTGAGGGTCATTATGGCCGAGCTGCAGCGCATCGCCGCTTTCCTTATTGCCGTCGGCGCTTTTTTGAACGACTGCGGCGCTTTTTTCACCCCTTTTATGTACATGTTCCGGGAAAGGGAAAAAATTGTCGACCTCCTAGAGATGGTCAGCGGTCAGCGCCTTACCTATAACTATATACGAGTGGGCGGCGTCAGCCAGGATATCCCCGAGGAATTCCTGCCCGCCCTACGCACCTTCGTGGCGCAGATGCCAGGCTTCATTGATGAATACGACCGGCTGCTGATGCAGAACGAGATACTACTGGCCCGCGCCAAGGGCGTCGGCATTCTAACCCGAGAGCAGGCGATTAACTGCGCCGCTAGCGGCCCGGTACTCCGTGCCAGCGGGGTCAAATGGGATATCCGCCAGGCAGACCCCTACTCCATTTATGACCGCTTTGAATTTGACATCCCCACCGGCACCGTTGGTGACTGCTATGACCGCTACCGAGTAAGAGTAGCCGAGATGCGACAGAGCCTGCGCATCATCCAGCAGGCTATGACACAATTGCCCCCGGGACCGGTGAAAGCCGCGGTACCCCACCTGATCCGCCCACCAGTCGGGGAAGCCTATGCCCACCTAGAAGCCCCAAAGGGTGAGCTCGGTTTCTATCTGGTATCGGACAATTCCATCGCCCCCTACCGCTGCCATATCCGCCCCCCGAGCCTAATAAACCTGACCGCTCTCCGTGATATGGTACGCGGCTGGAAGGTAGCCGATTTGATTGTTATCTTCGGTAGTATTGATATTACTGTAGGTGAGATTGACCGATGATGCCAGTACTTAATTTCGGTATCCACCACCAAGTGTTTATACCGGCCGTACCCCCAGACTGGCCGGGCGGGTTCTGGTGGCACTGGCTTTTCTTTACCGTAGTCATCATCGCTTTTGTCCTCACTATGGTCATGGGGGCTATCTACATCGAGCGGCGAGGGATGGGACGCATGCAGTCCCGTCTCGGCCCCAACCGGACCGGGCCTTTTGGTCTGCTCCAGCCAGTGGCCGACGCCATAAAAGTGCTGCTCAAAGAAAACATCGTGCCCGTCAAAGCCGATAAGCTGGTCCACTGGCTAGCTCCGGTGGTGGCCTTCGCCCCGGCGCTGATGCTTTTCGCGGTGATACCTTTCCAGGACGGCGCACTCCTCGCCGACCTGAATATCGGCATCCTCTACATTGTGGCCATCAGCTCTGTCTCCACCGTAGGCATCTTCATGGCCGGATGGGCTTCTAGCAACAAGTATTCTCTCCTCGGGGCGATGCGCAATGTCGCCGCCATCGTGAGCTACGAGATGCCCTTGGTACTGGCTATTGTCGGCGTTGTGCTCATCGCCGGCTCTCTATCCTTAAACCGAATTGTCATTGCCCAGGACATTCCCTTCATCCTACTGCAGCCGCTAGGTTTCTTCCTCTTTTTCGCCGCCGGCTGCGCCGAAATCAACCGCAGCCCCTTCGACCTGATGGAAGCTGACTCCGAGATTGTCGCCGGCTTTCACACCGAATACTCAGGCATGAAATTCGCCATGTTCTATCTGGTAGAATACGCCGAAGCCATCGCCATCGCCGCCATCATTACCACCCTCTTCCTCGGCGGCTGGCGAGGGCCCCTGTTGCCGCCCTGGCTCTGGTTCGTCACTAAGGTAATGGCCGTCTTCTTCACCATGGTCTGGACGCGGACGACACTACCCAGGATAAGAATCGACCAACTGATGGCGCTCGCTTGGAAGTTCCTCTTACCGCTGGCCGTCATCAATCTGATCATCACCGCCATACAGGTACTGGCCTCTTGGCCGGACACCCTACCTTGGACATTGGTTATGATTATCGTCAATTTCACCATACTGGCCGTACTGGTGCTGCTATGGTCAAAATTCTTCTTCCGGTTAGGATGGGGTAGAATTGAAGTTTGAACGTTATGGAATCGGCATCGTCAAAGGTCTGATGGTAACCATCATGCACCTGCTCCGCCACCCAACGGTCTCACAGTACCCGGAGCAGCGACTCAATACCTCGCGCCGCATACGGGGCAACGAGTTCATCTGGGACCAGGTAAAGTGTACCGGCTGCGGCACCTGCACCAAGGCCTGCCCCCAAGGAGCCATTGAAATTGTCACCTCAACCAGTCAGGAAGAAAACAAATATACCGTCGATAAGTATCAGATAGACACCGGTTACTGTATTCAGTGCGGCCTGTGCGTTGAGGCCTGCCCTTACGAGGCGCTCTACCTGGGTTACGCCTACGAATGCGCTAAATACCAGCGTGGTGAGCTGGTGCAGACCAAAGAAATGATGCTGGAATCCCCGTTAAGGAAAGCCAGCGGCTACTTCTCCCCAAAACGCGCTGCCAAACTACCCAAACAGACCTTACTTTTAGAGAGAATTACGGAGAAAAAATAATGGGACTGGCCATCGGCTTCTGGATATCAGCCAGCGTCATCATCGCAGCGGCGCTGGGCGTGGTCCTGCTGCGGAACATTTTCCGGGCGGCACTATCGCTGATTCTGTGTTTCCTCATGGTGGCCGGGATTTATATCACCCTCAGCGCCGACTTCCTAGCGGCGGTACAAATTCTGGTCTACGTCGGGGCGATATCGGTGTTAATCATCCTAGCGATTATGATGACCCGTGAAGTACAACGGGGCAACCTCTCCAACAAACTACAGCTCCCGGCATTCATCGTCGCCCTACTATTCTTGGGAGTACTGGTCCTGACGGTAACCAACACACCCTGGCCGATAACCGACACCGCACCTGTGGTACCGACCACCACTACCATCGCCAGCCGCCTCTTCGGCGAGGGGGGCTTTATTCTACCAGTGGAGATTGCCGCCGCCCTACTACTGTCCGCCATTCTGGGAGCAATCGTTTTAGCTAGGGAGAAATAATATAGAGGATGCTAAATAACCTAGGGCTGGAACATTACCTGGTACTGTCGGCTATCCTATTCGCCATCGGGCTATACGGGACGCTGGCCAAACGCAACGCCATAATTATCCTGATGTGCATTGAGTTGATGCTCAATGCCGTAAATATCACCCTAGTCGCTTTCTCCCGTTACGTAACGCCGGAGCTGTTGACCGGGCAGATTTTCGCTATTTTCGTCATTATTGTCGCCGCCGCCGAGATTGCGATGGGTGTAGCCATAATACTGGCCATCTATCGCGGTATCGAGAGCATAGATGCCACCAAAATCAACTTAATGAAGTGGTAATTTAACCTGACGAAAGGGGTAGAGTTGAAAGGGAAAAAGCTAACGGGGACTGAGGTAGTTAAGTCCACTTCACTGTTGAGTAGTCGCAAGGTAGTAATGGAATAATGTGGGTAGAAGTTAAAAAAGCGAAAAGCCTGATGGTCGCCGAGATGTGGAAGGAGCTCTTTGAAGGCGAGGGCATCCCCACCTGCATCCTACCTGTCTCTGGCCTACCCACCGGCCAAGAGCAGACGGACTATTCCGTCTTGGTGCCACGAGATAAAGAACACGTGATTAAGGACATATTAAGGAAATTATGATAACGCCCCAGTTTATTTGGCTGATATTCTTACTGCCAGTCTTCTCGTTTATCATCATATCGTTTTTCGTCCGGCCTTTCGTGAAAGCAGAGTCGAGAATTACCGGTTATATCCTGATTACGGCCCTTTTCACGGTCTTGGCCCTATCTATCTGGACACTGTTATCCGTGATGGCGGCGCCCCACCACGAAATACCCGTACCGGACATTAACTGGGTGGTGATTGAGGGTGGGGTCACCATACACCTCGGCCTAATAGCGGACTCACTGACGGCGGTGATGTTGATTGTCGTCACCCTAGTCAGCCTGATGGTACAGATTTACTCCCAGGGCTACATGCACGGCGACCCAGGCTATCACCGCTACTTCGCCTGGATGTCACTGTTCACCGCTTCAATGCTAGGCCTAGTCCTGGCCGATAACTTACTTTTCCTATTCGTCTTTTGGGAACTAGTCGGCCTGTGCTCCTATCTCCTCATCGGCTTCTGGTTCCACAAACCGGAGGCGGCGGATGCGGCCAAGAAAGCGTTTATCGTGACCCGCCTAGGTGACTTCGGTTTCCTGGCCGGGATACTGCTCCTGTACCTGAATACCAGTACCTTTGACATCCACGAGCTGCACAAACTGGCCATCACCGGAGCTCTGGCCAGCGCCATCCTTACTTGGTCGGCCATCGGCATCTTTGCCGGCGCCGTAGGCAAGTCGGCCCAGTTCCCGCTCCATATCTGGCTACCCGACGCCATGGAAGGTCCAACCCCGGTCAGCGCTTTAATCCACGCAGCCACAATGGTCGCCGCCGGCGTCTTCCTAGTGGCCCGCATGTTCCCTCTCTTTGAACACTCCACGGAAGCCCTGACCACGGTGGCCGTTATCGGCGGGGTTACCGCTATTTTCGCCGCCTCCATGGGCCTAGTGATGAATGACATCAAACGGGTGCTGGCTTACTCCACTGTCAGCCAGCTCGGCTATATGATGCTGGGGCTGGGCGTTGGCGGCGTGGCCATCGGTATCTTTCACCTATTCAACCACGCCTTTTTCAAGGCACTGCTCTTCCTGGGAGCGGGCAGCATCAACCACGCCACCGGCACCTTTGATATGCGACTCATGGGCGGTCTACGCCGGGTAATGCCGTGGACCTATGCCACTTTTGTCATTGCCTCGCTGAGTATTGCCGGTATCTGGCCTCTTTCCGGATTCTGGAGCAAGGATGAGATAGTGGTCAGCACCGCCAGCCAGCCCGTCCTGTTCTCCCTGGCAATGATAACCGTCTTTATGACCTCCTTTTACATGTTCCGCGCCGTCTTTATAACCTTCGGTGGGGACTACCGGGGCGGGAGCCAGAACGAGCACGGAGGTCACGGTAGCCGCCCTCACGAATCACCCAAGGTCATGGTTACCCCTATGGTAGTACTGGCCATCCTAGCGGTCGTTTCCGGCCTGTGGAATGTCACCGGACACTTTGGTACCTTTATGGGCCACGGCCAAACCCACAGCTTTACCTACGGTTTCTTTCACCCCTTCACCCAGCCGCTACCTTGGATATCGCTAATACTGGCCGGACTGGGCATTTTACTAGCCTACGCTATGTACAGCAAACAGTGGCTTTCACCGGAAAAAACCGGCAATTTCTTCAAACCGCTGTACACTTTATTCTACCGGAAATACTGGTTTGACGAACTCTATGAAAATATCATCGTGAGAGTCGCCCTAGTCAAAGGACTTTTTGGCAGCCTGAAGCAATTCGATAACCAGGTGGTGGACGGGGCCATCAACGGTGTGGCCAGAGGAACCATCGCTGGGGGCAGGGCCGTTCGGCGAGCACAGACCGGCCAACTCCAGCTCTATGGCCTGTTCATCGGGATAGGGATACTGGCGCTGGTTCTTGTACTGTATTTCGCCGGGTAGATATTTGTGAGGTACTGAATAGAGAAGCAAATAGAGGCAAAGCCTCAAGATATGATTATATAGGGCGTCTTATGAGAGACGAAATCCCTCTAATCTAACCCTTATCCTTCTCCCTTAATAAGAGGTGGGTAAGGTTAATAAAAAAATCTTGGCCGGAGTTAATATAGTTGGACTTTAATTATCTCACCATCATACTCTTCTTGCCAGCGCTAGGAGCCTTCTTGGTCGCTTTCCTACTGGGTAATAACGCCAAGGCGATTAAGTGGACGGCGGCGGTATTCACTTTTATTCCACTGCTCCTATCCGTCATCCTCTTCGCCTGCTTTGACCGATCTCCGGCGGCCGCCGGGCTCATCCAGTTTGAGGAAAAAGTGTCGTGGATTGCGCCCTTAAACGCCAATTACCACCTAGGCGTGGACGGACTGAGCTTACCTTTAGTCCTGCTGACCGCTTTTCTCGGTTTCCTAGCCGTACTCATCTCTTGGAAGATTGACCTGAGACTCCGCGAGTATTTCGGCTGGCTCCTGATCCTAGAAACGAGCATCCTAGGGGTATTCCTCTCCCTCGACTTGTTACTCTTCTTTATCATGTGGGAGATAGAGGTCATCCCCATGTATTTCTTAATTAGCATCTGGGGGGCGGGGCGGAAGGAATACTCGGCCATGAAGTACGTCCTCTACACCTTGTTCGGCAGCGCTTTTATGCTGGCGGGCATTCTCGGCGTGTATTTCACCACCGGCAGCCTGAGCATAGTGGACCTAGCCCTGACCGGATTTGACTCGTTCCGGACGGTAATACCAATAGCGGTCATATTCTTCTTCCTCTTGATTGGCTTTGCCATCAAGCTGCCCGTTTTCCCGTTTCACACCTGGCTGCCCGATGCCCACACCGACGCCCCGACGGCGGTCAGCGTCATGCTAGCGGGCGTGCTGATTAAGATGGGCGGCTACGGCATGATTCGCCTATGCGTCACCCTCTTCCCCAACGTAGCCCAGACCTACGCCGTTCTTCTGGTGATACTAGCAATAATAGGAGTGCTCTACGGCGCCGCCGTTACCATGAGACAGACTGATTTCAAGCGGCTGATTGCCTACAGCAGTATCAGCCATATGGGCTACGTCCTGCTGGGTATCTTTGCCTTGGGGCAGGTGAGCCTAATCGGCGCCAGTATGCAGATGTTCAACCACGGCGTGGTTACCGGACTGCTGTTTGCCATGGTAGGACTGGTCATGCATAATACCAACGAGCGCGACCTACGCAACCTCGGCGGCCTAGCACGGCAGGTGCCGGTTATTGCCATCGTCTTTTCCATCGCCGGGCTGGCCTCCCTGGGACTACCCACCACCAGCGGCTTTGCCGCCGAGTTTCTGGTCTTCATCGGCAGCTTTACCTCCACCGCCGTGCCCGGCATCCAGCTTTACACCCTGCTGGGCGTGCTCGGCGTGGTGGTCACCGCCGGCTATATCCTGTGGATGCTGCAGCGGGTATTCTACGGACCGGTCTTAGAAAAATACAACGGCACCGCGGACGCCGATATTCTGGAACGAGTCTATATGTTTGCTTTTGTCGCCGTGATTATGCTGGTCGGTATCTATCCGCCCATCCTGACCAACGTCTTCAAGCTTGGTGTCTCACCCGTAGTGGGCTTATTGGGTGGCTAATAGCCTATGGTAAGGAGTAAATGTTGAACCTAGCGCTATTCATACCGGAGTTGACCTTGGCCGTCTTTGCCTTACTGGTCATCCTACTCGACTTATTCACCGAGCAGAAGAGGCTACTGGTACAGGTCAGCGTCTCCGGACTGGTGATATCCGCCGGCGTTACTCTGGCGATGTGGGGAGAGAGCTTCCCGGCCATCTTCAATAATATGCTGGCCGTGGACAACTTCGCCCTGTTTTTCAAGCTACTGCTCTTAGGGGTAGCCTTCTTGGTTATCCTAGCCTCGATAAGCTATACCCAGAAATTCGCCCGTTTCCAAGGTGAATATTACGCCCTAGTACTCCTGTCCACCCTGGGCATGATGCTGATGGCCGCCACCACCGATTTAATCGCTATCTACATCGCCCTGGAACTGACCAGTCTTTCCCTCTACGCGCTGGTCGGCTTTCTCAAAGACAGTAAATCAACCGAGTCCTCGCTGAAATACCTGCTGCTGGGGGCCATCGCTTCCGTAGTGCTGCTCTACGGTATGGCACTGATTTTCGGCTTTACCGGCCAGACGCAGCTAGGCGAGATTGCCCGGGTAATTCAGGCGATGTCGCCGCAGACCATACTCTCCTTCCCGGCGCTTACTTTAGGACTGGTAATGCTGATTACCGGATTCGGGTTCAAGATTGCCGCCGTCCCTTTCCAGATGTGGGTGCCCGATGTTTACGAGGGCGCCCCCACGCCGATAACCGCCTACCTCTCCGTCGCCAGCAAGGCCGCCGGCTTCGCCCTTATCCTGCGCGTTTTCTTCTCCGCCTTCGGACTCCCGGAATGGCTGAGTCTGAACTGGGGCATTATCTTTGCCTTCCTGGCCGTTATCGGCATGACGCTGGGCAATATCGCTGCCATCCCTCAGACCAATATTAAACGAATGCTGGGGTATTCCAGTATCGCCCAGGCCGGCTATCTTCTGGTGGGGATGGCCGCCATGGGGTTTTCTCCGGTGGTGGATATCCTAGGGCGGAGCAGCATTATCTTCTTCCTGACCAGCTACGCCCTAACCAATATGGGGGCTTTCATTGCCATTATCGCCATCTCCAATAAGCTGGATAGCGACCTTATTGATGATTATACCGGCATAGGGAAACGGGCACCGCTGGTGGCACTGGCCCTGACGCTGTGTCTGGTCTCTCTCATCGGCATGCCGCCCGCCGCCGGCTTCATGGCCAAGTTCTATATCTTCAGCGCCGCCGTACGGTCCAACCTACTGTGGCTGGTGATTATTGCCGTCATCAACAGCGTCATCTCGGCTTACTACTATCTCCGGGTGGTGAATGTAATGTGGCTGGGCAAAGCCGCCTCCGAAGAAAAAATATCTTCCCCCGGAACGCTGCGCTTGGGACTAGTCCTTTCCTGCCTCGGCGTACTCTTGCTCGGTATTATCCCCGGCTTCGCCATGCTATTGGCCGAGTTTGCCGCCCGTATTTTCGTCTTCTAGTTGACCGAGATAATAAGACCGGCCTCATCCATCGTCCGGACTTCTATCTGTTTCCCGCTTTATTAGCGCGATAAACAAAGTTGAGAGCAGCGTTACCGCCACCCCCAGCGAGAAAGCCAGAGAGTAGCTGCGGCTAACGTCAAAAATAAGCCCGCCGATATACGGACCAATGGCTGCGCCAGCGTTAAAACCAGCATCTAGCACCCCCAATATCGCGCCAAGTCTACTCAGACCAAAAGTGTCCCCAATCAGCGCCGCCATCGTCGGTCACATACCACCCCAGGAGAAACCAAAAGCCAAGGCAAAACGATAGAACATCCATAAGTCCCGCACCCAGAGCAGCCAGACCATAGCCCCAACATGCAGCAGAGCACAGGTAACGGCCGCCGCTTTTCTACCTATCTTATCGGAAACCGTCCCTAGTAGCAGCCTACCGACGATAGTCGCCCCACCAGTCAGGCTGAGGACAGTCGCTGCCTCCACCGCAGAAAAACCGATATCCGTGGCATGAGGCACCAAGTGAGTCACCACCAAGAAGAAACTAAACGCAAAAAACAGGAAGACAAGTATAATCAGCCAGAAACTTCTGGTCCGAAATACCTGCGACAAGGAAAGGCCGGCCGTTGGGACACGTTTATGCCCGGCATATTCAGAAGGTACTTTCGCCCCATCGGGCAAAGCGCCGATTTCATACGGGTCCCTTTTCGAAAGCCGGGACAAAGGAACCACCACCAGCCAGGTAATCAGCCCGATGATGACAAATGCGGTGTGCCAATTAAACTCCCCAATCAAGTAAGTGGCCAAAGGTGCTGTAACCACCGGTCCCAAGCCGGCCCCGCAACTAGCCACGCCTAGGGCTAGTCCTCGTCTCCGATCAAACCACCGAGAGACAGTTGTCATCACCACCACAAAAATGATGCTGGTACCCATAGCCAAAAACAGGCTGTAAGTCAGGAACAATTGCCACAAAGCGCCAGCCTGGCCGGTCAATACCAGACCAAGACCGGTAAATAGACCCATCAGGAATAGAATAAGCCTCGGTCCGTATTTGTCCAGAGCCCAGCCACCCACGATAGTAAACACCATGCCAAGCACCATCTGGGCGGAGAAAATTGAGGAAGTAGCCGCTCGCGTCAGACCAAACTCCCCCTCTATCGACTTAAAGAAGACACCAAAAGTATAGCGTATCCCTCAGATAGCGGTGCCCGCGATAAAGAAAGTAGCCACCACCACCCAACCATAAAATTGCCTATCCTTACGTCCTGACGGAATCATTTACCGACTCACCGCATTAACCGAATTCCCTTTCATTTCCCGCCTGATTAGGGTGACAAACAAAGCGACCGCGAACATCGCCACCGCTCCCAACAAGAACGCCACAAAGTAGCTGTGGTTAATATCAAAAATGAGTCCGCCCACCACCGGACCGACAGCCGCCCCGACACCAAAACCAACTTCCAGAATACCCAATATCGAACCGAGCCTACCCAAGCCAAAAGTATCGCCAACCAAGGCGGCCATCGCCGGGCTCACACCACCAAAGGCAAAACCATAAACCAAGGCAAACAGATAGAGCATCCATAAGTCCTGCGCCCACATCAGCCAGATCATGGCCCCCGCCTGAAGCAAGACGCAGATGACGACAGTTACTTTTTTACCTATCCGGTCGGCAGTAACACTCATCAGTATCCTGCCGGCAACAACGGCGGCACCTATCAAACTAAGGATAGTCGCCGCCTGCACCGCCGAAAATCCGATATCGGTGGCATGAGGCACCAGATGGGTCATCACTAAAAAGATATTAGAAGCATAAAGGAACCAGGTAACTATAAATAGCCAGAAGCTTTTAGTCTGAAGCGCCTGCAAAAAAGAAAAGCCAACTGATGGGATATGGTCATCTCCGATATTTTCCAAAGAGGTTTTCACCCCGTCAGGCAGTACGCCTGTTTCATACGGGTCTCTCTTCAGGAGCCGGGATAGAGGCATCACAACCAACCAAGCAATAATTCCGATTACGATATACGCCGTGCGCCAATCAAAGTTACTAATAAGGTAGGTGGCAAACGGCGCCATCACCAGCGGCCCCAGTCCGAGTCCGGAACTGGAAACACCCAGAGCCAAAGTCCGCTTCTTATCAAACCATCTGGAGACGGCTGCCATTGACACGACAAACAGAGGGCCAGTTCCCATGGCCAGTAACATACCATGGGTCAAGAATAGCTGCCAGAAAGCATCAGCTTGGCTGGTGAGTAACAGACTCAGGCCGGTAAACAGGCCCATAAGGAGGAGAACGATTCTCGGCCCATACCGCTCCAGAGCCCAGCCGGCAAAAAAAGAGCATACCCCGGCAATTATCATATTAGCCGATAAAATTACGGAGGTTACCGCCCGGGTCAAGCCAAACTCACTCTCGATAGATTTGAAGAAGACACCGAAAGAAAAGTGTATCCCGTAAAGGGTAATACCAATTACCCAGAAAGCGAAGACCATCACCCAGCCATAATATAGTTTATCTTTAAGCCCTGAAGACAAAAACAATGATATATTTTCCCCACGAGCAAATTTAATAAATACGCGGCCTTCGCCGCTAGCTATTAACTGGCTACGCTACCAGCGGTTTCTTAAATCTTACGGTATAGTCCCACAAATTACCGGAGTTACCATCCAGAACAAATCCTTCACTCCGGCATATCCTGATAGTAGTCGAACGCAGAGGATAATCCGGGTCAAGCTGAAACTCGGTCACCGCCAAGATACCGCCGGCCTTCAATACTCTTTTCACTTCCCGCAGGGCGCTATCTCTATCTGGAATTTCCGGCAGTACCGTTACCATGTAGATTAGATCAAGAGACCCGCCCTCAAACGGCAGCCCACAAGCGCTGGCCTGTCTTATCTTAATATTGACTATATTCTGGTTCTCCGGCCGAGATAATTTACGCTTTATCTGGCGTAACATCGCCGGGCATCGCTATCCAAGAATGAACCAATGAAAGCCGGAGCTGGGAGATGATAAAGCTTCCTGATGATACGAATTAATACCTGAAATAAGAAAAACACCCCCGAGGTTATCAGAATAAAATTAATTACGTTCACTCTCCATTGCATTATAGACGATACGGCCTACGACGGGCAATATGCCAAACTACCCTACTTGACTCGTGGCGCCACGATGTATAATTATCATAACAGATGGTTATGCCATCACCGTCAGAAGCCATGATTAGCAGGAGGTAAAAATGCCGTTTAACTGGATATACCCATATCCTACCGGTTTACTCTGGCTAGCCATCTCTCTGACCATGATGTGGTCAATGGCATGGAAAAGAATTACTCTGTGGCGGGGCCCGACCGAAACGGTCATCTGACCTGGTTCATCGTGCTGTTCATCTTCAGTACGCTGGGCATACTGCCCATAATTTACATCTTCACCTTAGCCGACAAAAGGAAGTAAGCCAATGAACCGGACCAGAGATTTTGTTAACCTGAACCGATTCAAATCAGGCCGGTCGATAAAACAACTCAGGACAGTCGTCGAAAAGTCCAAACTAAAAAGACAAAAGGGGCCACAAGAACTAGTATACTTTTTACTATTTTAACCCTTTCGGCTCTTGACATTAGCGAAGGAATAGTTTATCCTTGCTACTAACCTACCTAGCTAAACTCAAATAAAGAAGAAGGAGGTAAGCAATGCAAGCATACTGTGTGAAGTGCCGTACCAAGCGCGAGATGAAGGATGCCAAGTCCATCACGATGAAAAATGGCAAACCAGCAGCGCAGGGTGTCTGCCCCAACTGCAGCACCAAGATGTTTCGCATAGGTAAGAGCTAACCAGTTCTTATTAGATATAAGCAGCCAACCTATCAGAAAGGCTGGATATTTACCCAAAGTGGTGTCCAGCCTTTCTGCTTTTTTACCTAGCGCCGGACAGGTGACCGGCAGGGTATAACGGCGGTCTCACGCCTCCTAGGCTTAACGGACACCATCTTTATTGACGAGCCTCGACAAATTAAGTTAGACTACCCTGTGGACCACTGATGGAATACAGGTGGTCACCTTCAGACCGCAACGGCGCAAAAACTTTTCTTCAGACGGAGAACTTGGATGACAGTTGATTATAATCCTCAGGCCATAGAGCCGAAATGGCAGCAGAAATGGGCCGATGACCAACTGTACCAGGTCAAGGATGATGACCCTAGGCCCAAGTTCTATGCCCTGACCATGTTCCCCTACACCTCGGGTGACCTCCACATCGGGCACTGGTACGCCATGGCCCCGGCCGATGTCCACGCCCGCTTCAAGCGAATGCAGGGTTACAATGTGCTTCACCCGATGGGGTTTGATGCTTTCGGCCTACCCGCCGAGAACGCCGCCATCAAGCGCAGCATTCACCCTTTCATCTGGACAATGCAGAACGTAGATAACATGCGCCGACAGCTCAGAAGCATCGGCGCCATCTATGACTGGAGCCGAGAAGTAGTCACCTGCCTACCGGACTATTACAAGTGGACCGAGTGGTTTTTCCTGAAACTCTATGAGGCCGGTCTGGCCTACCGAGGCAAAGCTCCGGTCAACTGGTGTCCCCGCTGCCAGACAGTACTGGCCAACGAACAGGTGCTGGACGGTGGCTTCTGCGAGCGCTGCGGCGCCACGGTAAGTCAGCGAGACCTAGAGCAGTGGTTCTTCCGTATTACCAAATACGCCGACGAGCTTCTAGAATACAAAGACACCATCTGGTCGAAGCGGGTAAAAACAATGCAGCGTAACTGGATAGGTAAGAGCCAGGGTGCCGAGATTTCCTTTGCTCTAGACCACCCTAGCGCAGCAGAAAAAGAGATCAGGGTCTTCACCACCCGCCCTGATACCACCTTCGGGGTTACCTTTATGGTGCTGGCCCCGGAGCACTCGCTGGTGGCCAAGCTAGCAACACCGGATAAGAAGACCGAGGTTGAGGACTACATCGCTCAATCAAGACGCCTGAGCGAAATTGAACGGCTGTCAACGGAGAAAGAAAAAGACGGTGTATTCATCGGCACTTACTGCCTCAACCGACTTAACGGGGAAAAGGTACCCATCTGGATTGCGGACTACGTGCTGCTGAGCTACGGCACCGGCGCGGTCATGGGCGTACCGGCCCATGACGAGCGTGACTTTACCTTCGCCAGGAAATATAACCTGCCAATACCAGTAGTCATCGCCCCACCCGACTGGTCCGACGAAGAGCTAGCGGAAGCTTATACCGGACCGGGCACTATGGTAAACTCGGACCAGTTTAACGGCCTTCCCTACCAGCAGGGTATGGAGGCGGTCTGTGACTGGCTGGAAGAGAAGGGTTGGGGCAAGCGGGCCATAACCTATCGACTTCGCGACTGGCTAATTTCCCGGCAACGCTACTGGGGCGCGCCGATACCTATAGTCTACTGCGATAAGTGTGGTATCGTCCCTGTCCCGGAGAAAGACCTACCGGTGCTGCTGCCGGAAGACGCTGAGTTCAAGCCCACCGGCGAGTCCCCCCTCAAGTACCACGAGCAGTTTGTCAATACTACCTGCCCCCGCTGCTCGGCGCCGGCTAAACGGGAAACGGACACCATGGACACCTTTATGTGCTCCAACTGGTACTTCCTACGCTATACCAGCCCCGGCTGCGACACCGCCGCCTTTGACGCCAATAAGGTGAAATACTGGATGCCCATAGACATCTATACCGGTGGCGCCGAGCATGCCGTAATGCACCTACTCTATTCCCGCTTCTTCTCCAAGGCAATCCGAGACATGGGACTGGTGGATTTCGACGAGCCGTTTCAGCACATGTTCAACCAAGGGATTATTATTGCCGAAAAGCAGAAGATGAGCAAATCGCGGGGTAACGTGATTACCCCTGATGACTACGTCTCCGAGGTGGGCGCGGATACGATACGCACCTACCTTATGTTCCTGGCACCTTGGGAACAGGGTGGCGAATGGGATGACAGCGGCATCAGCGGCATCAGCCGCTGGCTGAACCGGATATGGAACCTGGTGCTGGGAAACTACCACCCGCAGGAAAAGATCAACCTTGACACCAAGCAGAAAGCAACCCGGGAACTATCCCGCACCACTCACCAGACGATAAAAAAAGTAACCGAAGACTTGGGAAGACTCCACTTTAACACCATGGTGGCAGCGCTCATGGAGTTCACCAACTACCTAGGCAAAGTAAAAGAAGCACAGGCGGTGACCACCCTAGACTGGGAGGAGTCAATAGACACGCTGCTCCGTCTCCTGTCGCCTACTACTCCACACCTGACTGAGGAGCTATGGCAGAAAACCGGACGTGAGTACAGTATACACAATCAAAGCTGGCCGGTATGGGACGAGGCGCTGGCCAAAGACGAAGAGATTACCTTGGTAGTCCAGGTCAACGGCAAGGTACGTGACCGGATTACGGTACCGGCTTCCATCACCGAAGATGAAGCTAGACAGCTGGCGCCGGACAGACCAAAAATAAAACCCTACCTGACGGACAAGACGGTGACCAAAGTAATCTATGTCCCGGGTAAGCTGGTAAACTTAGTGATGAGGTAATAGAAATCAGGACGGCCTTACTATGAAAATAACCTTTATTGGTGGCGGGGCGATGGGGGAAGCTATGCTGTCCGCCGTTCTGGGCAAAGGACTGACCACGGTCCAGGAGACCTGTATCAGCGATGTCAGCGATACCCGCCGCAATCACCTAGCACAGAAGTACAGGGTGGCGGTTACGGAAAACAACCGACAGGCGGTGAACCAAAGCGATATCGTCGTCCTAGCCGTTAAGCCACAGAATTTAACCGAGCCAATGACCGAAATCAGCGACCAGCTAAAACCCGAACAGCTGGTCCTGTCCATCATCGCCGGCGCTAGACTTGAAACATTATGTCAAGGACTCAACCACCGCTCGGTAGTCCGGGTCATGCCCAATACTCCCGCCCAGATTGGTGAAGGCATGAGCGTGTGGACGGCCACTTCGGAAGTAACGACAACGCAGAAAGAACGGACCGGCTCTATCCTTAGTGCTATGGGCCGGGAAATCTATGTCGATGAAGAAAAATATCTTGATATGGCCACCGCGGTGAGCGGCAGTGGGCCGGCTTATTTCTTTCTCTTCATTGAATCGCTGGTGGAGTCGGCCATGGACATCGGCCTGACCCGCGAGGTGGCCGCCGAGTTGGTACTCCAGACCATGCTGGGCTCAGCCCACCTTCTCCGCAAATCGGGTAAACCACCGTCCGAGTTGCGCCGCCTGGTTACCTCTCCCGGAGGCACCACGGCCGCCGCCATGCTCCAGTTTGAAAAGGGTGGCCTCACCAACCTAGTCAAGCAGGCGGTCAGCGCGGCCTACCATCGATCCCGGGAACTGGCAGGCAACTAACGATGGAATTCCTGTTCAAATTTATCGGTATTCTATGCGAAGTGCTCACCATCGCTATTTTTCTCCGGGTTATCCTGTCCTGGTTTCAGACCAGCCCCAACACGCCGACCTATATTCTGGATAGAATCACCGAGCCAATTCTGGCACCACTACGCCGCATTATCCCTCGAACCGGCACGTTTGACCTCACCCCGATGGTAGCCATCATCCTGCTTCAGGTAATTACCAGATTGCTTTCTTAAGGTATTATTTGCATTTGGTTGAAAATAGTTTAACCTATGGACTGGAGGTAGGAAATGGAGAATGAAATAAGATGCCCACATTGTGATAACGAAGGCGTGGTAAAATTCGGCACTTACAAAGGCGTTCAGCGTTACTGGTGCAAAGTATGTAAGCGTAAGTTTAAGGCCGATGACACCCTATTCCATATGAAAACTCCCGCTAATCAAGTATCATCGGCACTCAATATGTATTACGAAGGTATGAGCATTAAGGCAATCCGCAGGAACTTACAGCAGGAATATGGCAATATGCCTTCAACTGCCACGATATACGAATGGATAATGAAATATACCCAGTATGCTACGGATAGTATTAAGGGTTATCAGCCTAAAAAGATAGGTGATACTTGGATTGCCGATGAGACCGTTTTGGAGATAGATGGGCAGAATGTCTGGCTATGGGACATAATAGACGATAAGACCAGGTTTTTACTGGCAACCCGCATATCACGAAGCAGGACAACCCGTGATGCCCAGATGCTATACGACAGAGCCGTTCAGACGGCGGGCAAAGAGCCTGCTACCGTGATAACGGATAAACTGGCATCATACCTAGACGTGCGTTATGGCAAAGATACCGAGCATCGGCAAGGTGGCATAGCAAGGGCTGAGGATAATACCCAGAAGATAGAACGCTTCCATGAAACTTTGAAGCAACGCACAAAGGTAATGAGGGGATTAAAGAACATTGAGACGGCGATAGACTTCATCGATGGCTGGCTTGTCCACTATAACTATCTCAGACCGCACACAGCCTTAGACGATAAGACACCCGCCGAAGTGGCGGGGATAGACTTCCCCTATAAGAACTGGGCGGATATTACCCGCCACAAACCATCAAAGCCTATCACGGTAGCTCACGTAGAACGTGGCACTATGCGTATGCAGGAAACGTATATCGGCAGACCACGAAAGCGGGTTAGGGTTATACGCCGTAAATCACACATTATGCCACCAACGACATCGTTATCACAAATTAGGAGAAGGTAATGAATCTACCATTAGAGGTAATAATGCCGCTGATATTTGCCTTTGCTTTGTTGGCCATATTGTTAGGCACAACGATTGACTCCATACGAATACACAGGAAGCTAAATAAGATGTTGTTTTTACTTGGCGCAGATACGCATAATAAGGATAATATCAGCTACCCCAATAACAAGCGTCATAATATGTTTCCACAAACGAGCAACATCGCTAGTCCAGAGAATAGCACCAGCTATAATCCCTATAAGAACCACGAGAAGAACGCATACCAAAGAGCCTTTGGTCATATATTGAGTATATCCAATCGCATTGTAGGAAATCAACCAAATGCAAATAATACCTTTCTTAAGTCATTTTTACTATCCACCACAAATTTTATAAAGCTTTTTTAAATTCAGTTTGTTTAGTCTTAACTAAATATATAAAACATGCTAAAATAAAGATATAATCAAGACCCATCTCCAAGGAGGCATAAGATGGACGATAGGCAACACACGAAAGAAAAGCACTTTGTGGAAGAAGTCGGCATGTCCTTTGAACAGAGCGGCCTGCCCCGCATGGCCGGCCGCATTCTCGGCTGGCTTCTCATCTCCGACCCGCCGCACCAGTCCACCAGCGATCTGGCCGAAGCCCTGATGGCCAGTAAAGGTTCAATCAGCACCATGACCCATCTCCTCATCCGGATCGGTATGATTGAGCGGCTCAGCCTGCCCGGCGTACGGCGTGACTACTTCCGCATCCGGCCCGGTGCCTGGCACCACATGATAAAGCAAAGCGGAGATCAGATTACAGCAAGTCGACAACTCGCCGAACGAGGGCTAGAACTGGTAAAAGACAAAAACCCCTTGACCCGGCAGTGGCTGGAGGAGATGCGAGGCACATATTCCTTTTTTGAACAGGAATTCCCTACTCTACTCGAGCGCTGGGAACAAGCGTGCAGGAAGATAGGTAAGGCGAAACAGCCCTAACAAGTTACTCACTCTGCCTGATGAAGAGGTACTAAATGAAAAAATGGAAAATAGCCAGCGGTATACTAACAGGTCTCATTTTAATCGGTCTGATTGCCTGTAACCCACTGGGTGAGGCGGAGGAAGTTGAGGAATTAGTGAAAGTGGTGAAGGGAGATTTAACCGTTAGTATTAGTGGTAGCGGTAATATTAAAGCCGTCAGTGAAGCCGAGTTAACCTTTGCTAGCGGTGGCCAAATAGAAGAGATATTTGTCAAGGAGGGTGATGAGGTTAGCCAGAACGAAATACTCGCCAGGCTTAATACTGATGCCTTATCACTAGCCCTAACCAAGGAACGAGTAGCCCTAACCAAGGGACAGGTAGACTTAACCAAGGAACGAGTAGCTTTAACCAATAAACAGGTAGCCCTAACCCAAGAACAGTTAGCTCTGACCAAAGCGCAACTGGCCCAGCAAACCGCCGAGTTTAACTTAAATAATACTCTGGATAAGAAGGAAACACTGGAACTCGCTTTATTCAATGCCCAGATAGACGTGAAGACAGCCAAAAAGGACCTGGACGAAACCCAGGATATCTATACTTGGCCGGAGATTAAAGTCGCGCAGAAAGATGTTGACAAGTGGAAAGCCTACGTGAATTACGTTGTGGAACAGAATCTACCGGCGGCAACCGTGACTTACGCTCAGGCAAGGCTGACGGCGGCAGAAGGCACGCTGGACGCTATGATTAACAGCTACGATACCGAGGAAGTAGCCATCGCCAAGCTAGAGCTGGAGGCAACTGAGATGACCGAAGCGCAGGCCCAGAAAGACCTTGACAAGCTAACTGATGAAATAGCCCTGAAGGAGCTGGAGGTAGAGTCAGCTAAAGAATCGGTTGAGCAAGCTCATCAGTCGATAGAACTGGCCCGGCAGTCGATAGAACTGGCCCGGCAGTCGATAGAACTGGCCCGGCAGTCCGTAGAGCAGGCCGAACAGTCTCTCGACCAAGCCAAGAAGGACCTTAATGAGACCACCGTCACTGCCCCATTCGATGGGGTCATTGCCCGCGTCAGCGCCGAGGAAGGAGATACGGTCACCACCGCCATGACCATCGTCCACGCGGTCAACATCAGCAGTATGGAACTAACGGTAGAAATAGATGAGATAGATATACCGAAAGTAGAATTAGACCAAGAAACTATCGTTACCTTTGATGCGCTACCAGATGACGAGTTTACGGGCAGCGTAGTCACCATCCTGCCGTTACCCGAAGAAGTCAGCGGGGTAATGCTGTATGACGTTAAAATAAAACTTGATATTCCTGAGGGCTTCGATATAAAAGTCGGTATGAGCGCTTCGACCGACATCATAATCGATAGACGAAGTAATGTCCTGCTGGTGCCTGACCGGACCATTAAAAAAGACGACCAGGGCAACCATGTAGTCATGGTCGTGATTGATGAGGAAATTACGGCAAGACCGGTGGTTACCGGCATCAGTGACGGTTTTAATACGGAGATTATCAACGGGCTCAGAGAGGAAGAGACCGTGATAGAAACTCGTATCAAACGATAATCACCGGAACCGGGATGACGCTAACCACAAACTTAAAGACACCGGCGATTGAGGATGTAACATGATAGAGCTGGAAAATATCACCAAGATTTACCGTATGGGTAAGATGAGGGTCAACGCCCTCATGGGAATCACGATCAATATTCAGCCGGGAGAAATGGTGGCGCTTATCGGGGCCTCGGGCTCTGGCAAGTCCACTCTAATGAATATCCTCGGCTTTCTAGACAAGCCTACTGTCGGTAAATACACGCTGGAAGGGGTTGATGCCAGCCGGCTCAACGATAACAAGCTGGCCGTGCTGAGAAATAAGAAAATAGGCTTTGTCTTTCAGAGCTTTAACCTTCTACCTCGCACCAGCGCCGTATCCAACGTTGAGTTGCCTCTCATTTACGGTGGTGGCCGGCAGAGGCGCCAGCGGGCCTTGGCTGCGTTAGAGCGAGTAGGCTTGACGGAACGTAGTAATCATAAACCCACTGAACTTTCCGGCGGTGAGCAGCAGCGGGTAGCTATTGCCCGGGCACTAGTGAACAACCCGACGCTCATCCTGGCCGACGAGCCTACCGGCAACTTGGACAGTGCCACCACGGCCGAGATTATTGCCATATTCGGTCAGCTCAACCGGGAAGGTATCACCGTAGTCCTCGTCACTCATGAGATAGATATTGCCAATCAGACCCAGCGGATTATTCGCCTCCTAGATGGAAAGATTGCCAGCGATGAGAAAGTTACCTAGACAATCTATCATTACTTCTGACCGAGGAGCCTGCTAGTGAAGGTTATCGGGTCCTTGACCATTGCTATAAGATCACTGCTCGCCAATAAATTACGCTCATCGCTAACGATGCTGGGCATCATTATCGGAGTGGGCTCGGTAATCACTCTGGTGTCAATGGGGAGGGGGGCCGATGCCACCATTACCTCTGCCTACGAGGATTTAGGCCACAACCTACTCCAAGTAATGCCTCGGAATCCGGAAATGAAGGGAGGCTTCAGTCTTTCCCCGGCCTATGCGGTACCTACCCTCACCATGGATGATGTCCGGGCGCTGGAGCGCGTCCGCCACGTGGAGACACTGGCCCCTATAAACGAAAACTTCATCACCATCACTGTCGGCGGTGAGAGTAAAGGAGGGTTACTCCACGGCGCTACCCCGGAATATAATGACGTCATGAATTATACCCTAGCCAGTGGGCGATTTATCACCGACCGTAATGTCGCCGGCAGGGACATGGTGGTGGTACTAGGTAGTAAAGTCGCCACTGACCTGTTCGATGCCGAAGATCCCGTAGGGCAGCAGATCAAACTGAAAAAACAGCGTTTTACCGTCGTTGGTACCTTGGAGTCCAAAGGGGGAGCGATGTTCGGGGTCAGCTTTGATGATGTCGTCATCGTGCCGATAACCACCTACCAAACCAGACTGTTCCCCCAACAGACCGCCACCGGTAAAGACGCCGTGGCCTCAATCAGCGTTCAGATCACCAGCACTGAACTCACGGACGAGGTAACCGATGAGATTGAAACTATCCTGAGGAGACATCACCGTCTGACCGGTGATGACAAGAACGACTTCGCCGTGGTCAGTCCAGAGCAGGTGATGGAAATCGTCGGTCAGATAACCCTGATATTATCCGGCTTTCTGGGATTAATTGCCGGTATCTCACTGCTGGTGGGCAGCATCGGTATCATGAACATCATGCTGGTCTCGGTCACCGAGCGCACCCGAGAGATAGGTATCCGCAAGGCAGTTGGCGCTAAACGGCGGGACATCTTACTACAATTCCTACTCGAGGCGATGGCGCTGACCTTCGTCGGCGGCGGTATCGGGGTAGCCAGCGGCATATCACTTTCATTCTTATTATCTCAATTAGACCTTGGCGGTTTTAAACTAGCCGCAGTGGTGTCCCCGGACATCGTGGTTCTGTCTTTCTCGGTCTCCATTTTTATCGGTCTTGCCTCCGGCATGTACCCGGCATGGAGAGCATCCCGATTAAATCCCATTGACGCCCTACACTACGAATAAAAAATGTGGTAAAATTAGCCATACTAAAAGATGGTTGAAAAGAGATAACGCCACCAAATTATCCCGGGGGTGAGGCTAAACAATGATGAACTGGTTTGATATCGTTATTATCGTACTGATCGCCATTCCGACCTTGACCGGCCTCAGGACCGGGCTTATCAAGGCCGCTTTAACCTTGACGGGGTTAATCATCGGGATCATCTTGGCCGGACGTTTTTACGTTACTCTGGCCGAGCAGCTAACTTTTATTCCACAGAGTAGTCTCGCCAGAATTACCGCCTTTGCCATTATCCTAGTGGTGGTCATGATAATCACCGGGGTAAGCGCTTCCGTGCTGAAGTGGCTAACGTCAAGAGTCACGCTGGGCTGGGTCAACCGACTCGGCGGCGCGGTTTTCGGATTGGTTATGGGGGCCATATTCTGTGCCGCCCTGCTGGCCACCTGGGTAAAATTCCTCGGTCCATCGGGCCCGGTGGCCGAATCAGCCTTAGCCATCCTACTATTAGACCGCTTCCCGATGATACTGGCCCTGCTACCAGAAGAGTTCAACTCAATACGCTCATTCTTCCACTAAGCGCCAGAGAAAACGGTCGGTTTCCGCCGGTTCACCAGTGCCAACGATATAAGTTTTACCATTGGTTCGAACCGGGTAAGGCCTTTACTAGGTTGCCGAGGTTTCACCGGGATGTAACTTCTGCCACTTCTCCAGCAGCTGCTCCCGGCTCTCCTCATGGGCCGTATCAAGTACACAGGAATCAACCGGGCAAACTTCCACACAGCGGGAAGACTCAAAAGAGCCAACGCACTCGGTACACTTAGCCGAGTCAATTATGTAGATCGTCTCCCCTTCACTGATTGCCTCGTTCGGACATTCCGGCTCACAGGCTCCACAGCTAATGCACTCATCATTAATCAGGTACGCCATTAATTTATTTACCTCCTCATTTTTCCGCTAAGAACCAATTTATACCAGTGGTACCACGGCAAGCAGAAAATACTCCTACATTTTACTCTGAACCTTCTTTCTTAAAGCTTCGGCGACGTGCTCGGGGACAAGGTCACTGATATTACCTTCCAGACGGGCCACCTCTTTAAGCAGACTAGAACTAAGGAACTGGTATTCCTGACTGGCCATCAGGCAAAACATGTCCAAGTCAGGAGATAGTTTACGGTTCATCATGGCCATCTCAAATTCCTTCTCAAAGTCAGCGTTCATTCTCAGCCCGCGTATCATCACCTGTGCTTTTTCCTGTCTGGCAAAATCAACCGTAAGACCATGGAAAGATTTTACCTCCACATTGGACAGATGGACCACTGCTTGCCGGGCCAAGCCCATTCTTTCTTCCGTAGTGAAAAAAAGGTGTTTGTTCGCCCGGGCAAAGACCCCGATGATTATCCGATCAAACAGCCTGGCGGCCCGGGTGACAATATCAAGATGACCGTTAGTTATCGGGTCAAAGGTACCGGGATAGACCGCAAGCGTCAAACGGCACTTCCTTTCACATACACATTAATACAGCTATCACCATGACGATGCTCTTTAATCAGGTTTAACGTGGCATAAGTTAGATTTAAAAACAGGCGCGGTGAATGCGTTACCACGACTACTGAGTCGGGCCCAACCAGTCTGGAGGTTGCCAGTTGCACTATCAGTTTCCCGATAGTCGAATTAGCATACGGAGGATCCATCAGTATGATACCGTACTCCTTATCAAGAAAGGAAAGTGCCTTAGCCACACTACAGCCATAAATACGAGCCTGCGCACTAAATTGTGTTTTCTCTAAATTCTGCTTAATTATACCACAACATCGCGGCACACGTTCCACAAAATCGACCCAGCCGGCGCCCCGGCTTAAAGCCTCGATACCCAACGCCCCACTACCCGAGAATAAATCAAGCACCTGCGCCCAATCATCAGTCATATTTTCCAAGATAGAAAATATCGCTCCGCGGACTAAATCCGTAGCCGGGCGGGTGATGGTGCCCTTCGGCGCTTTCAGTTGATGCCCTTTCGCCTTACCAGCAATAACTCGCATGCCTGCTCTAAAACAAAATATACCCCAGACAGTTACAGCATAATAGGATAATGGCTGGAAAAAGAATTGTCAATGATGGTACTGGTGAATGAAAACTTTGTTAACCTGCAGACTACCTACATTAGGTCGCAGTAACAGCGGCAACATCCGTAACCCTTAGGGCTTCGGGTATCTAGGAGCTTTTCGAATCTCTCCTGGCCACACAGGGGACAAAAGCTAAACTGCCGCCGGTCACCTTTCCGATTTCCTTTCTTCCCGCTTGACCCGTTCAGTACCGCCGCCATACCAATACGCTCCGTAGTAAGCAATCTTACTGCTTATTTTTACCAACACCAAACACCAGCCCACCCCCAATAGCCACTCGTCTTAACTTCCGGATAACTTCGGTTAGTCCACCAGGCTTTCTGTGGAAGGCAAACCCGTCATCAAGGCTAACTGGTGGTGTCCGGAGCCTTTATCAAGGGTGGCTGGACCGATTTAACCGAGGAGGTCATTGCCTGCCGCCGATGACTATATACCGGGCGGCGCAGGAATGACGGAATATCCAACTCTTCTTCACTCTTCAGACCCTTAAGCATCTGCGTCAGCTCGTCTTCCTCGCTGGCGCCGGTCAGTCCCAGTTTGGCAATGAAACCGGTGGCAATCAAGGTAATCCGGACATCATTATCCATCGCCGCCTCATGAGCAACGCCGAATATGATGTTAGCCTCGGGATCCACGGCTTCCTTAATGACATCAGCGGCTTCGTTCACTTCAAACAGAGTGAGACTGGTACCACCGACGACATTGAACAGTACTGCCTTTGACCCGTTAATGGAAACATCCAGAAGAGGGCTAGATAAAGCCTCTTTGGCCGCCTCTATCGCTCGGTTCTGCCCTGATCCTCTACCCATGGACATCCAGGCCGGACCGGCATCCTTCATTATCGACTTAACATCGGCAAAGTCGAGGTTAATCATGCCGGGGGTAGTAATAACCTCGGCAATCGCCTGGACGCCGTGCCGCAGGACATCGTCGGCCAACTTGAAAGCGCTGTCCACACCTGTCTTCTGGTCGCATAGACCCAGTAACTTATCATTAGGAATAATGATCAGGGTATCAACCTTTCCCAGCAGGCGGGTAATACCTTCATTAGCCACCTGGGTGCGGTGAGCGCCTTCGAAAGCGAATGGTTTAGTGACCACGGCTATGGTAAGTGCACCACTCTGCATGGCGATTTCGGCGACAACCGGTGCCGACCCCGTACCCGTACCACCGCCCATACCGCCGGTAAGAAACACCATGTCTGCCCCGGAAACGAGTCGGGAAAGCTCGTCACGACTCTCCTCGGCCGCCTTCTGGCCCAGATCATGGTCACCGCCAACTCCGAGTCCTCTGGTTAATTTCTCGCCAAGCTGCACCCGGACTGGGGCTTCGGTCACCGCCAGGGCCTGGGCATCAGTATTCATGGCAATGAATTCCACCCCTTGAATTTCCTCCCTGACCATACGGGTGATAGCGTTACTACCACCACCTCCCAGACCAATCACCTTAATTTTTGCTGGATTAGCCACAAAACTTGATTTTGCCATTCTCCGCCTCCTCTTTTTTCTCTATGATTTCAAGGAATCTTCTTTTATTTTCTAGCGAAAACATCGGTAATACGCAAAGCCAAACGCCGTAAAGCAGTGCCGAATCTCCGGGACCGCCATATTTGCCGACCCGAATTTCTAGCCCCCCACAGCACTAGACCTACGCTGGTGGCATAAGCCGGATCGCAGAGACTATCACTGATACCGGGCAAGCTGGCTGGAGTACCTACCCTAACCGGAAGTTGCAGTAAATCGCGCCCCATGGTAGCCATGCCGGCTAGATTAGAACTACCGCCGGTAAAGACCAGGCCGGCCGGAACCAGTGTTTCATATTCAGAGGTTGGCAGCTCTAGTAGAATAAGTTTCATTATTTCTTCAACTCGAGCCCGAATAATGTCGCACAGGTCCTGATAGGAAGCACCATGCCCGTCTTGAGAAATAGCTTTACTTTCTGTCTTCTTTTCGTAAACCGGAATAACGCTGCCATACCTTTTCTTCATCTCCTCAGCCACGTCAAACGGCAGACCCAAGCCAATGGAGATATCTCTGGTGAGCTGGTAGCCAGCGACGGGCAAAATAGAAGTATGCCAGATACTCCCGTCCTTGAAGACAGCCACATCGGTAGTCCCACCACCGATATCTGCCAGGATAACACCCACTTGCTTCTCATCTGGGGTCAATACCGCCTCACTACTGGCTAAAGGCTCTAGGACGAGGTCTTCCGTGTCTATACCGATGCTGCGGACACATTTTACCAGGTTCCGAAGTGAGGTTTCAGCGGCTGTAATAACGTGAGTCTCCACATCAAGTCTGAAGGCGGACAGGCCCACCGGATTCTCGACTCCTGCTTGACCATCAACGCCGTAAGACCGGGGAATAACGTGGAGCAGTTTCCGGTCATTAGGCACCTTGATACTCTGGGCAGAAGCGAGAACACGCCTCAGGTCATCGGGACGCACTATCCGGTCATTACGAGTAATGGCCACCACTCCTCGGTTATTCGACGAGGCAACGTGCCTCCCGGTGACACCGATATAGGCCGAGTCGATTTTATAGTTACAGGCCTGTTCCGCTTTTTTCACTGATTCACGAATTGACTCTCTGGCTTCACTAATATTGACCACCAGTCCCTTGTGCAGACCTACCGATGGCACAATACCCACGCCCACAACCTGTAAGGCGCCACTACCATTCACGTCAGCAATCGTGGTACACACCTTGGTAGTGCCAACATCAATTGAAGCAATCGTCCGTTCTTTCATCTGACCCTCCTTTTACTAAATTAAGGTTCTCCGAATTATGTTAGCTTTCACATCTCCAGAACCTCCTTATCCATAATCCCGAAGCCTATGGCCGACCTAGGCCGCGGCAAAGATTACCTGGAGCTTTTTCACCAGGAATGGCCTTCTCCAAGTACCGACATTAGCCCCAATTAAAACCCTTTCCATCTCGGCGCGGTTATCGCAATCTTCCTGAGCAATAATCCGTTCGACAACTCTTAATCTAGCACTCCGACTTCGCTGATTATGCCGAATCTCGGCGGGAGAAGGGACAATAACTTTTTTATGGACCAGTCTCAGTTGCGCCTTATGCCCACAAATGCAAACCGGCACACCTGGCGGACAAATACAATCTCTCGCCTCCTGTTGCAGAAACTGCTTGACAATGCGATCTTCCAGAGAGTGATAGCTGATAACGACTAACCTACCTTCGAAACCAAGAAGATTAACCGCCTGTCTCAGTGCAACGCCAAGATTCTCCAGCTCTCGGTTAACCATTATACGCAGTGCCTGAAAGGTCCTAGTGGCCGGGTGGATTTTACCACGCCTCTGACCGATAGCTCGCTCAATCACTTGGGCCAAATGAAGGGTAGAGTTTATCGGCCGTTCCTTCACGATATGCCGTGCCACCAAGTGACTGTAGTTCTCTTCGCCATACATTCTGATATAGCGAGCCAAGTCAACTTCCGATAAAGTATTAACGATGTTAGCTGCGGTCACTTCTTGGTCGGGACTGAACCGCATGTCCAGCGGTGCATCATACTGAAAACTGAAACCGCGCCCGTTCCCGTTAAGCTGAAAGGATGAAAGCCCTAGGTCAAACAAGATACCATGCACCGGGGAGAAATCATACTTAACGCAGACAGCCTGCAGGTTAACAAAGTTTTCATTCACCAGCCGGTATGAGTTACGATAGGATCCAAGATTAGTCTTAGCTATTTTAATGGCGTCAGGGTTAGCGTCAATACCCAGCAATTGTCCACCGGGTGAACTGCGCTCTAAAATAGCCCTAGCATGACCGCCTCCCCCCAGAGTACAATCAATATACCGTCCCCCAGGCTGGACAGCCAGTGCTTCCACTGTTTCCTCGAGCAGAACAGGAACATGGCTAGAGATCGGTTTATCCGGACTCATTAATGCCTCTCTTCTAAGCTCTCTATTATTTGCCAAGCCTGCTCCTGGCTAGCTGCTTTCTCCTCTTCCCAAAGCATTTTATTCCATATCTCAAGATAAGTATTAGCTCCAATGATGATCACTTCATCCATAATCTCCGCATACTCCCGGAGCGGTATCGGGAGGGCCACCCTGCCCTGACCGTCGATATTAACGCTGAAGGTGGTGGCAAAAACAGCCCGATTTAACCTCCTCATCTTGTTGTTTGGCGTCAGCGAATTCCCGGTAAGCGTGGTCGCTAGTTTCTTCCATTCAGATAATGTATAGGCTTTGATGCATTTTTCCGTACAAGGCGTCAGCACCACTCCGTCTTTCAGTTCTCTCCGGAACCGAGGCGGCACCGGCATTCTGCCTTTTTCGTCAATCTTGTATTCAAATTCACCGAAAAACATTTTCCAATTCCCCAGCTAGCCTTCCCTTATTTCCCCACTATCTACCACTATTCGCCATTTTATAACACGTTTCCCCTCCTTTGTCAAGCCCTTTTGCACTTTTTTATAAAAAATAATAAATTTTACGTTGCACCTCGCATGTGGTAAAATAAATCTGTTTCGAGAAAGGTAATTTTATGCTCAATGTGGGTATACTCACCATCAGTGATAAGGGTTCGCAGGGCCAGCGCGATGATAAAAGCGGCCAGGAAATAAAAAATAGCTTGGCGCCCTTAAACGGTCATTTCGCCAGGTATGAGATTATTCCCGACGATTTGGACGTTATCCAGCAGAAACTAATGGAATGGGCGGATAACGGTAACGTAGATATCATTATCACCACCGGCGGCACCGGACTGAGCCAGCGCGATGTTACCCCGGAAGCAACTCTCTCCGTCGCGGATAAGACCGTACCCGGCCTGGCCGAAGCGATGAGGGCCGGAACCTTAGATAAAACACCGAGGGCTATGCTCAGCCGGGCTACGGCCGGCGTCAGGAGGAAATGCCTTATCGTCAACCTACCCGGCAGCCCCAAAGCCGTCGGTGAGTGTCTGGCAGTAATACTGCCAGTGATTCCTCACGCCATAGAGATTATTAAAGGAGTGATTACGGATCACTCTTAAAAAGAGCAAAGGACTAGCCAATGCGTATTGATATTCTAACCCTGTTCCCAAAGATGTTTGAGACCCCGTTCAGTGTCGGCATCCTAAAACGGGCTATTGACCGTAATCTGGCCAGCCTCAACCTGCATAATATCCGGGACCATACGCACGATAAACACCGCACCGTTGATGACTACCCTTACAGCGGCGGCCCGGGTATGGTCCTCAAGCCCGAGCCTATCTTTGAGACCGTGGAGTCAATCAAATCAGAAATCCTTCCTGAAGACGAAACCGATGACCTGCCGATTATCTTACTCACGCCACAGGGACGCCTCTTCTCCCAGCAAATTACCCGGGAGCTATCAAATTATGACCATCTTATCCTGATTTGCGGCCATTATGAAGGAGTCGACGAGCGGGTACGGGAGCACTTGGTGACCGATGAAATCAGCATTGGCGATTACGTGCTAACCGGCGGTGAACTTCCGGCAATGGTGGTGACCGATGCCGTAGTCCGGCTCCTGCCCGGAGTCCTCGGTTCGGAAGCTTCACCACAGGAAGAGTCCCACGCCAACGGCCTACTGGAATACCCTCAGTACACCCGCCCTGAGGTATTCCGGGGATGGTTTGTACCCCAAGTCCTGCTCTCTGGGAACCATGCCCAAATCACCCAATGGCGCCAGGAGCAGGTTATCCGACGCACGCTGAAACGCCGCCCGGACCTGCTTGACAGGACCAACCTAGACCCGGCAGAAAGGCAGCTGGTCGAACGCTTAACCTCATCACCGAAAAAATCAAAACTTAATCTGGACAAGGAGTCTATCAAATGAATATGATGGCATCACTTATTGAAGTCACACCAAACCCCAATATCCCAGAGATTGTCCCCGGGGACACGGTAAGAGTCAGTAGCCGAGTGGTGGAGAGCGGGCGAGAACGCCTCCAATCATTCCAAGGAGTGGTCATCAGGGTACGGAGAGGTGGCATCGGCGCTAGCTTCACGGTAAGACGCGTGGCCTACAGCGTAGGTGTTGAGCGCACCTTCCCTATACATTCACCCCTGGTGGGAAAAGTGGAAGTAATACGGCACGGTAAAGTACGCCGGGCCAAGCTCTATTACCTGCGCGGTCGCAGCGGTAAGGCCGCCCGCATCAAGGAAAGACGAACCACCCAGAGAAAGAAACCTGAAACTCAGGACGATCAGAACGGAAATACCTAACCAGGGCTAGCCAAGACTTCTTTTCCCTCAACGCTAGGCAAAATTGGAGCCACTGGAGCCTAGGATGAAATATGCTGAGGTCAGCGTCAATTCACCGGTAGCCCAATACCGGGCATTCAGCTATGCCATACCCTCTGGTTTAAATATCCAGACAGGACAGGCGGTGTGGGTCCCCTTTGGTGACAAGACTCTCCAAGGCATCGTGCTGGAACTAAGCCCCTACCCTACCGTTGAAGAGACCCGAGAAATAATTAATATTATCGACCCTCGCCCCTTACTATCCCCGGCCCAAGTAATGCTGGCCCGCGAGATAAGTGAGTATTACCTCTCCTCCCTCTTCGATGCCATCGCTTTAATGCTCCCACCGGGATTCGAGCGGAAGCCGCTCACCTTTATCTCGCCTGCCTCGAATCACGATGCCGGTGACCTCTCTTCGTTCTCCCCGGATTCACGACAGACCCTTGAATTAGTCCGCCAGCAAGGTAAAGTCAGCCTGAAGGAGTTGGAAAAGAGGCTGGGCCGGAAGAAAGTCCGCATCATCGTCTCTCAGCTGGTGGGACGTGGACTCGTGGTCAGAAGTTACGAGCTGGAACCGGTCAAAATAAGTCCCCAAAAAGTACTCTACTTACGTCTTAATATTGCCGCCGATAATACCCGTACCACTGCCGACAGCCTACGGAGGAAAAGAGCCGTGAAACAGGCGGTCCTCCTCGACTTCCTAGCACGGCAGTCCGGATCAGTATCTTGGGCGAAAGCCCGGCAGGAGACAGGGGTCGACAAAGCCGTCGCCAAGGCACTCGCCCGCCAAGGTCTGACCACTTTTCGGCAGATTGAAATCAGACGCGAGCCGATTTCCTACCGGGACATTACTCTGTCTTCCCCGCTGAAACTTACCACCGCCCAAGAGTCGGCCTTCGGGGCGGTACGAGACGTCATACGTGATGACCGGGCCCACCCGAGAGTGTTCCTGCTCCACGGCGTCACCGGTAGCGGCAAGACCGAAATCTACTTGCAGGCCCTGGCCGAGACGGTAAAGCAGGGCCAACGGGGCATTATCCTAGTCCCGGAAATTTCCCTGACTCCCCAGACCATAGAGCGGTTTGCCTCCCGCTTTCCCCATCGGGTAGCCGTCCAGCACAGCAAACTGTCACCCGGTGAGCAGTTTGACGAGTGGTACCGCATTCGGAGCGGTGAATTTGACGTGGTTATCGGCCCTCGAAGCGCCCTTTTCACCCCTCAGCCCAACCTAGGACTTATCGTCATCGACGAGGAACACGAGTGGACCTATAAACAGACAGACAAATCGCCCCGCTACCACGCCCGCGACACTGCTCTCAAGCTGGCAGAACTAACCGGAGCGGTAGTTATCCTAGGCAGTGCTACCCCTGACGTGGAGACTTTTTACCATGCGGAAAGAGGCGCCTACCGCCTGCTCCAGTTGCCGGAGCGAGTTGTCCCTGACGAAGGGGCATCCCTACCACAGGTCGAGACAGTTGACCTGAGAAATGAGCTCAAGGCCGGAAACCGGAGTATTTTCAGCCGCTCTTTGTCCCGGGCGGTCACCAGAGCCGTGGCCAGCGGCGAGCAGGTGATTCTATTCCTCAACCGCCGGGGCGGGACCACCTTTGTCCAGTGCCGTCACTGCGGCTTCGTGCTGCGCTGCCCGCGCTGCGAAGTTACCCTTACCCACCATTTGGCCGAGGACGCCCTAGTCTGCCACCAGTGCCACCGTAAAACACCGATACTTGAGACCTGCCCGCGATGCCTTGGCCGCCAGATAAAATTCCTTGGCCTCGGCACCCAGAAACTAGAACAGGAAACCCGGGCTGCTTTTCCCCGGGCCCAGCTGCTGCGCTGGGATAGTGACGTTACCCGACACAAGAACGCGCACGAGGAGATACTGGGCAAGTTCCGCGCCCACCAGGCGGATATTCTCATCGGGACGCAGATGGTCGCCAAGGGGCTGGACTTACCCTCGGTCACCTTAGTGGGGGTAGTCATCGCCGATACCAGTCTGAACCTACCTGACTTCCGCGCCGGAGAGAGGACTTTCCAACTCCTGAGCCAGGTGGCGGGCAGGGCCGGACGCGGCGCCTTGGGCGGGCAGGTTATCATCCAGACCTACTCCCCGGAACATTATGCCGTCCAGGCCGCCGCCCAACATGATTACGCCTCTTTCTATACCCGGGAAATTACCTACCGGCGTCAGCTAGGTAATCCTCCTTTTACCCGACTGGCCCAAATGACCTACAGTCATGCCAATGATGCTCTCTGTCAGCGAGAAGCGGAAAAAATAAGGGATCTACTGGCGGCCAAAAGAGATGCCAAGGAAATAGATAACCTCGACCTGATTGGCCCGGCGCCAGCTTTTATTCACCGGCTGCGCGGCCGGTTCCGCTGGCAACTAATACTGCGTGGCACCAGGCTTTCCGCTTTTTTGTCCCAAGTCCCTCTATCTCGTGGCTGGACAGTTGACATTGACCCGGTAAGCCTACTTTAGTAAACTGTAGGCAGCAGTTTGTCGCCTACAGTTATATTATGTAGCTACATTGGTATATACTATATTAATTTTATTATTTCTGGTGTTTTGATGACTGTCTTACCAATCCGAACCATTCCTGACCCGATACTGATGCGGAAAGCAAAGCGGGTCAGAATCGTCGACGACTCAATTAAGAAGTTGATAAGCGATATGCTTGAGACGCTACACGCGGTACCTGGACGGGTGGGTTTGGCCGCACCTCAGATAGGCATCTCGCAACGGGTAATTATCATTAGCCTGCCATCAGAGGAAAACGATGAAGAAAAAGGGGGCGATATAGTTATCATCAACCCCGAGATAGTGAAGAGATTCGGGAAACGCCCGGTGGACGAAGGTTGCCTCAGCGTTCCTGGTTATCGCGGAGAGATCAAACGCGCCGAATCGGTTACCGCTAAAGGACGCGACCAGAACGGGAAGGAAATACGGATCAAGACCGGCGGACTGCTGGCACAAGCCCTGGAGCATGAAATAGACCACCTGAACGGGACACTTTACCTCGACCACCTAGAAGGTACAAATAACCTGCGCAGAATTGAGCTGGAGGAAGCTCCGCTGTAAACACGGCTTCCCCTTATCCTAATGACCCCTCTCTCGACACCAGCCGAATCTAAATCGGCGTCGGGTTGATGATATCAGGTTAGCACTTGGTGACAAATGTCTCTGCCATTTTACTGAATTTTGACTTCATTTCCAGGTAAAAAGCTCGCCCAGCTTACGGTCGAGAAAAGCCCACATTACCTCGATGATGAATTCCGGTTAACACTGCGCTTACCCTCGCGCACACGGTTGACCTAGCTCACGGACAATCCCATTGCCCGGACTAATTCAGACAAGTTGCGGTAGTCCCCGTTGCATAGCTCAAAAATCCTGATCTTGATTATCATTGCCTCACCTGTCTGGCGACATTTAGCAATAATTATAATAATTTATTTACCAATTGCCAAGTTAATTGAATAGAAAGTTGACAGTTAACGAAAAGGTTCATAAAATAGCTCATCTCAATCAATAAAGTCAAAGTAGGAAAAGGGAGTTATCAAAGATGGAAGACAAAAAAATACCCGAACAAGTAACACCGCTAATGAGAGGGAACAAGGTGCTCCGCGTTCGTAGGCGGAAGCCGCGCCGGAGACTCCGTTTCACTCCAGATATTCCGGGAATTTTCCGATTCCTCAGGCAGATTACCAACGAAACGCCTTTGATACCATTGAGCCTTACTCTTATCGGGCTTTGGCTACTCTCATCTTGGGGTGTTTACCTCGTCGAGCGGGGAGCAAATGAACAGATCAATTCCTATGGCTACGCGCTGTGGTGGACCTTCACCGCTATGCAAACGCAAGGCGCTAATAGTCCAGGGCCAGTTACTACTCCCGGGATGATAATCGGTTCAATCTGGTCAATTTTTAGCACGATTGCTTTTTTTGGTGTCATCATCGCTACTATATATGCTTACTTCATGCTCCCTAGACGGCGCCCTTCCCGGGAGATTATAGGCGCCCTCCAATATAATCTAGAGCAATTAGATAACTTATCAATTGACGAGCTAGAGGTGCTCAGAGACACTACAGTACAAATTACAAGTACCCGGATAAGAGAGCTCAAAGAAAAGCCCTCAGACCATTAAAGAGGTAGCGATAAGTAAGAATCACCTGGATGGTTATCGGCCTGACTGCCCATTACCTCAATCGGCGCCGAGAGCGCCTGTCACTGACCGGTCCGCCATAATCAGGAGAAACCTGATAGAATTAGGAAAAATTTATACCAACTTATTGCTAAAAGGTATTGTAGTTTTTCCACGGGAGAATTATAATTAACCTCAAAATATACAGTAAACACCAAAAGTAATGGAGTTTCGCAAGATTCTGGTGCCAGTATCGGGCACTGAAGCTGATGAAGAGGCAATGAAACTGGCCTGCCGATTGGCCAAAAAGGACAAAGGCAGAATCTGGTCAGTCTATGTCGTCACCATAAAACGCGCCCTACCCCTAGATACCGAAATAGAATCGGGCATTGAAACGGCGGAGGCCATACTGGACCACATCGAGATGGTAGCCGAAGAACAGGACTGTGAGATAGAGACCGATGTACTTCAGGCCCGCGAGGTGGGGCCAGCAATTATCGATGAAGCCGTGGAACGAGAGGTTGATCTTATCCTGATGGGCGCCAAGTACAAGAGACGCTTTGGCCAGTTCAGCTTGGGTAGCGTGGCGCCTTACGTGCTGCAAAATTCTCTATGCCCGGTAATACTGTATCACCAGTAAAAATTGTTGTTGAGGTAGCTAATGAAAGTGGTAATTATGGGTTGCGGCCGAGTCGGTGCTCAGCTGGCTGTACTGCTGGATGCCGGTGGGCACACGATTACGATTCTGGACAACGATGCCTACAGTTTCCGAAGATTAGCGCCCACTTTCGGCGGCACGGCGTTATTCGGCAACGGTATTGATGCCGAAGCGCTGAAAAGGGCCAGCATTGAGGAAGCTGATGTCTTCGTGGCCATGACCCAAGGGGACAACCGTAATATCATATCCGCCCAGATTGCCAAGCACATCTTCAATGTACCTAGGGTAATATGCCGCATTTATGACCCACTGCGCCAGGAGCTATATGATACCCTCGGGCTGGAAGCCTTCAGCCCAACGACCATTTTCGCCCATTTAGTCCAAGAAAAAATAGAAGGATAAGGAGCCAGATGTATATCATAATTATTGGCGGCGGCCGGGTTGGCTATTACCTGACGAAAGCGCTTCTGGACGAGAACCACGAAGTGCTCATCATCGAAAAAAACGCCGCCCTCTGCAATACCATAAAGGAAGAAATGGGCAGTATCTGCCTCCAGGGTGATGGCTGTGAGGCCGCCACCTTAGAAGAAGTTGGCACCGGCCGGGCCGACATGTTTGTGGCGGTAACCGGTGACGATGAAGATAATTTAGTTGCCTGCCAGGTAGCCAAGCACAAATTTAACGTGCCTTGTACCATTGCTCGCATCAGAAACCCGCAAAACGAGGCTCTTTTCAAGAAACTAGGCATAGATGTTACCGTAAGCACCACCGACATCATCCTAGAATACATAGAGAAAGAAGTGCCGACGCATCCGCTAACACATCTACTAACTCTGAGCGAACAAGATCTGGAGATTGTCAAGGTAAGAATTCCTCCCGCCGCCACCACGGTAAACAAATCAGTCAGGGAGCTCCCGTTACCGAAGGACAACAAACTAATTCTGGTGATTTCCCGAGATCGAAAACCACGTATCCCTACCGCCAATACCGTCCTCCGCGAAGGCGACCAGATAGTAGCGCTTACCAGCCTTGAAACAGAACAGAAACTACGCGCCGCTCTGACCAGCACTTAAACCGGGGATGTAACCCAGAAGCAGGAGCTTTTCCGTAACCAAGCACCAGAAATACTGGACGCTGCTTATTATTCTCCTAACGGTAATTATCACCGTGGGCAGCCTAGTTATCTGGTCAAAATACCGCCCGGGCAATATCTACCGCACCGACCGCCAAGGCAACATAGAGTTCACCACCATGAGAAGAGGCTGTAGGGGAAGGTGGAGAAGTGAGACTAACTGGCAACGATAGCCGTAAATAAGGTATAATCGGGACTAAACTTGGAGTAAGTCGTTAATGAAATCCTTTCTTCGCGAGTTGACATTGACCTTCGTTCTGGCCCTTACCCTTTTCTTCCTGCTGCAGGCCACCGTCCAGAACTTTTACATTGACGGTACCAGCATGGAGCCCAGCTTTCAGGACGAGCAACGTCTCCTGGTCAGCAAGGTAGCTTACTATCTCCACGAACCGGAAAGAGGTGACGTGCTTGTCTTCAGACCGCCACAGAACGAGCAAAAAGACTATATCAAGCGCCTCATTGCCTTGCCCGGTGATACCGTAGAGGTAAAAAAAGAAACGGTCTACGTTAACGACTCCCCGCTGGAGGAACCCTACATCAAGAGCCCGCCACGCTATACCGTGGAGAAGCAAAAAATCCCGGAGAGCAGCTACTTCGTCCTCGGTGATAACCGGAACAACAGCAATGACTCTCATAAAGGCTGGGTCGTACCCCGTCAGAACATCGTCGGCAAAGCCTGGCTGTCCATTTGGCCGCCGGGGAAGTGGGGACTTATTCCCGCCTACCCGACAATGGAAAGCCTGGCCAGCGCCCTAATTAACTAACCGTCCGGCTATAAAGTTTACGGAGGTAGCATTGACCGATAATATCGAGGATATCTTTCAGGAATCAGGGGCTCTGCTCAAAGGGCATTTCCAGCTCGCTTCCGGGCGACATTCTCCCGTCTACTGGGAGAAGTTCCAGGTCCTGCAATTTCCCAACTATACAGAACAGCTCTGCCGAATGATTACCGATAACTACCGTAAGCAGGACGTCCAAGTGGTCGCCGGGCCGACCACTGGCGGCATCATCCTCGCCTTTGAAGTCGCCCGGCAACTGGGAGTACGCGGCATATTCGCCGAAAAAGAGGGGAAAGAAAGAACCTTCCGGCGGGGCTTCGACATCCACCCTGGGGAGCGAGTCCTTATCGTTGACGATATTCTCACCACTGGCAGTTCCGTACGCGAGGTCCAAGCGGCGGTGAACGGACTGGGCGGCCAAATCATCGGCATCGGCGTGCTGGTTGACCGCTCCGAGCAGGTGATCGACTTTAGCGCACCTCTTTTCCGCTGCCACCGTGCCCAGACACTAACCTACCCACCGGAGGACTGTCCTCTGTGCACCACCAATGTCCCGCTAGTTAAACCCGGCGGCAGTTAGCACCCGCCGGGTTAATAGTTATTTATAAGGCGATCCCCTCCTTCTTTATCCCTCTCCCCATTAGGAAAGAGAAGGAGTCAGGGGATGAGGTCACCATATTACTTGGTGGAACAGACGCCAGATACGCTCACAATATATCCACCCGGTTTACCCTTAATTAAAGGTTTGGAGGTCTATGATGGAAGTCCCCATCTTAATTGTCATCACCGCGGTAGCAGCCGCTCTGGCGATTTTCCTAGCCTACTACACCACCCGACTGAAGTTCGAGCGAAGGTTCCGACAGTGGCAGGAAACAGAACGGCAGAGGTTATCGGAAGAAAAGGGAAAAGAGAGGCAGGAAGCGATTACCCAGAGCCGCGCCGTACTGGGCGGCAAATTCACCGAGCAGATGGCCCCCTACCTCCCCGAGTTTAACTACGACCCCACCGAAGCCCGGTTTATCGGCAGTCCTATAGACCTAATCGTTTTCCCCGGCCTGGCCCAGAGCGACCCTCGAGAAATCGTCATCATGGAGATAAAATCCGGTAAGACCGTCCAGCTTACCCCTCAGGAAAGAAAAATTCGCCAGCTGATTGAGGACGGCATGGTCCGATGGGAGCTGCTCCAGAGACCTTCTGTAGAAGCCCCACCGGACTGACCTGAGAATAACTAGCTCCGCCCAAACTCGCGCCTGAGCTGCAGATTACTGATATGAATCATGGTCGGCCGACCATGGGGACAAGTGTGGGGATTGGAGGTCTGTTCCAGCTGCCGCACCAGCTCCCGCATCTCGTCGCCGGTCAGGACTTGCCCGGCTCGCACCGCACCGCTATGACAGGCAATAACGATAGCTATCTTTTCCTCACGGTCGCCTTCACCGTCCCCGGACAGTGAGTCGAGCAACTCCCGCAGCACGCCCTGCCAGTCCCCGTTAGAGATTAAGTGCGGCACCGTCCGAATCAGATAGATCCGGCGGCCAAAAGATTCGACGGCGAAACCAAACTCGGTCAGCTCCCTGTAGTGCGCCGACAGAACCGTCTCCTGCTTCGGACTGACCTCAAAGGTTACCGGCTCCAGTAGACCCTGGATCTCTACCTGTCGCTGCGCCCGCTGCTGTTTTACCTGCTCAAAAACAATCCGTTCGTGGGCGGCGTGCTGGTCAATAAGGTAAAGTCCGTCGGGCCCTTCGGCGACAATATAGCTGCCCAGCAGCTGCCCTAGTACCCGCATCACCGCCAGCGAGGCCGTCAGCACCCCAGGTATTTCCGGCAGCGCGTCGGCGCGGTAGCGCCTGACCGCGGCCGGTACCCATGAGAGCTGTCCCTGCTCGACGGGCGAGAGATAAGTCGCCACCGCCTCTTCAATTTTAGGCGCCGGCATCTGGGCCATCAGAGTCTCTCGAATTATCTTCTGTACCACCACGAAAACCCGGCGCTCATTCTGGAATTTCACCTCGCTCTTGGTGGGGTGAATATTAACGTCCACCTCCTCGAGAGGCAGCGAGATAGCGATAACCGCCATCGGATGTTTTTTCGCCATTAAAAGTCCGTGGTAAGCCTCCGTTACCGCCCGGGCTAGAAGTCGACTGTTCACCCAGCGGCGGTTGATGAAAAAGCTGAGGCCGTGGCGGCTGGCACGACTCACCGCTGGGGAGCCAGCCAGTCCGGTCACTTTGAGGGAGGTGGCTTCGTCAGTCCATTCACTGCCTTTAATCTCCAGCATGTGCTGAGCCACCTCAATGCCGTACACCTCAATAATACTGTCCAACAGTCGGCCACGGCCCGGGGTCTTCAATACCCTCCGTCCATCGACCAGCAGGCTGAAGCCAACCTCGGAAAAAGCCAAGGCATACTGGCTTACCACGTTAGCGATATGGCCGTTTTCCGTGGTAGTGGCTTTCAAAAATTTCAACCGGGCCGGCACCCGACGGAACAAGTTACGCACCGTAACCGTCGTCCCTGAGGAACGTCCCTGATCTCTCCGGTTTACCACGACACCGCTTTCTAGACTGAGATAGATGCCTACCGACTCACCGACGGGGCAGGTCACTATCTCCACCTGGGCCACCGCGGCAATACTGGGCAATGCCTCACCGCGAAAACCAAGGCTGCGGATTACCGGCAGGTCCCCCGGGCTACCGATCTTACTGGTGGCATGACGCTCGAAGGCCAGCTCAACCTCCTCGGCAGGAATGCCGCTACCATTATCGCTTACTCCGATGAGGCTTACCCCACCGCCCCGCACCTCAACTCCAATCTGGCTTGAGCCCGCGTCCAGCGCGTTCTCCACTAGTTCCTTCACCACCGAGGCCGGTCGCTCCACCACCTCCCCAGCGGCAATCTGGGAGACTGTTTCCTTATCCAAGACTCTAATCAGCATCGCTAAAAACCTCTAGTACTAACTGTCTCTAATTCTCTCGGTAGCTTGCCGACAGTATTTCCCTGAAATATCAACCCCGATATAGTTCCGGCGCAGCTTCCAGGCGACCAAGGTAGTGGTACCCGCACCATTAAAGGGGTCGAACACGGTATCGCCGACATAGCTGAACAGTTTTATCAGGCGATAGGGAATTTCCTCGGGGAACATTGCTGGGTGCCCGAACTGCTTCATTTTAGATTCCGGGGCGATGTCCCACTTACCGTAAACCCATTTCTTGAACTCTTCCGCGGTAATGTCTACGTCCGCCGCCCGACCGTCCTTTTTATAATCGTCCTTGCAGAAGACCTCGATGAATTCCCAAGTGTACTTCAGATAGGGCATGCTCGGCTTTTTCCAGCTGCCCCAAGCAGTATACTTACAATTGTAGTTATGCTTTTCCCACATTATCTCTGCCTTAAAGAGGAAGCCCAGCTCTCGAAGCTGCTGCGAGATGATATGGTGCGTCGGCATATAGTCGGAAAACAACGGCTGGACCACCACACAGAGTCGCCCACCCCGCCTCATCACCCGGTAGGACTGGCGCCATACTTGGGCCAGAGTGGCGAAATACTCTGGCCAGCTCCGGGTATCGCTATGCCGGTCATACTCGTCCAGTCCAAAGTTATAGGGTGGCGAAGTAACGATAAGGTCAACAGATTCCTCCGGCATCCGCCGCATAATTTCCCGGCAGTCGCCGCAGTAAATCCGGTTAATGCCAAAACCTGCGCCGTCCTGACTTGATGGTTCTGGGACTTTCGCCACTTCATCGAGACAGAGCCTCAGGCTTTTTTTCTCCTTTTTACCGCTTACTTTGGCTTCCCTCAACTTCTCGCCACAGCGTTGGCAAACCTCGACTCCAGCCGAACTACGCGTGCCGCATCTGAGACAAATCCTGGCCGCTGCTACCTGCTTGGCATCACTCTTACTCATCATAATCTTAACCGGTATTTTACAATGTCAAGGGTTAATCCGTGATTTTTACTACTTTCTTCCTACTAATTTTTAGGCCTTTCTCCTCTAATCCTTCCTCGACTCATGTAATTTATTCCACCCTCTCCAGATTAGCGAAACTCAACAGCAGTCTTTTCTCCCCCGCTCCGTCAAAAGCCACCACTGCCTCGGCGTCATCTTTTACCGGCCGGCAGCTCTTCACCACGCCATCGCCGAACTGAGCATGCCAGACGTGGTCACCGGCCTTTAGCTCGGGAACCACCGTTGCCTCCGTCGGAGGTCGGTTCCAGGCATATACCGCGTCGGCGACCTGGCGGTCTTCTCCCGACCATAAATCGCCGCCGGTAACCAAGTGCGACGGTATATCCCGCAGAAAACGTGACGGGCTGTTCATCCGGCTGCTCCCCATCAGGCTGCGGCGAAAAGCCCGCACCAGATAGACCCGCTGCTTGGCCCGGGTCACCCCAACGTAGCACAGTCGACGCTCTTCCTCCATCTGGTCCGGGTCGTCGAATGACCGGAAATGGGGCAGGACACCTTCCTCCATACCGACGATAAACACTATCGGGAATTCTAGCCCTTTGGCTTGGTGCAAGGTAATCAGGGTCGCCGTATCCGTACCTTCCTCATAGCCGTCAATATCCGATACTAGGGCCGCCTCTTCCAGAAAAGCGGTAAGACCTTCATCCAGTCTCAGGTCACGGTATTCTCGAACGACGGTACGCAACTCCAAGATATTCTCCCAACGTTCCTCGCCACCCACCTCACCCAGGATATATTCCCGATAACCGGAACTCTTCACCACCAGATCGAACAAATCAACCAAGTCCAGCTCTTGACTACGGACCAAAAACCCCTCCATCATTTTCACAAAACCGGTTAACGACTGGGCAATACGAGAGCGGAAAGGCGACTGAAGCATAATGTCTGCCCTTTCCTGCCCAACGAGCACCGACAGCGCCTGATACTCCGGGACTCCTCGCGAGCTGGCCCACCGGGCCAGCTCGCCCAACGTCCGCTGCCCAATGCCGCGCGGGGGGACATTAATGATACGCCGCAGGCTAACACTGTCGCTGGGGTTCTGGATGAGACGCAGGTAGCCCAGAACATCCTTGACTTCCCGCCGCTCGTAGAAGCGGGTGCCGGACACCAGTTTATAGGGAACTCCGTAACGGAGAAAGGTCTCCTCAATGATTCTCGACTGCGCATTAGTGCGATACATTATGGCACAGTCGCCCCGCCTGACCTCTCCCCGACTCACCAGCTGCTCCACCTCATTCGCCACGAACTGGGCTTCCTCTTGCTCGGTATAGGTCTCAATGACAGTCGCAGGTACCCCTGGTTCGTTCTCGGTCCACAGGCCTTTGGGCTTACGCTGCCGATTGGCGGAAATAATATGGCTGGCCGCCTCCAGAATCATCCCGGTCGAGCGGTAGTTCTGCTCCAACAGGATTATATTAGCCTCGGGATAATCTTTCTCAAAGTTAAGGATATTACGCAGGTCGGCGAACCGCCAGGCGTAAATCGACTGGTCGGGGTCGCCGACCACGCAGATATTACGGTACTTTCCGGCGAGCAGCTTCACCAATTCGTACTGCATCAGGTTAGTGTCCTGGAACTCATCCACTTGGAGGTACCGGCAGCACAACTGGTATCGGGATAATACCTCAGGGCTCTGCTGGAACAACTGCACCGTCTTCATCAGCAAATCGTCAAAGTCCAGAGCATTACTCTCGGTTAAGAGCTGCTGATAGCGCTCGTAGACGCGCTGGGCCACTTCCTCGAAATAGCTACGGGTATGCTGACGATAGTCGGTCGGGGTCCACAAGCAGCTCTTGGCGGCGGTAATGGCCGACTGTATTGCCCGGGGAACATACTGCTTATGGTCGAGGTCGATCGCCTGCAGACTCCGCTTTATCAGACTTATCTGGTCATCGCTATCGTAGATAACAAATCCAGAATTGACGCCAATGGCTTTACCATCCCGGCGTAGGATACGAGCGCAGATGGCATGAAAGGTACCGATGGTCAGTTCTCCCATCGCGCCGTGGGCCAGCTGGTGCAACCGCTCCACCATCTCTCGGGCGGCCTTATTGGTAAAGGTAACCGCCATAATGTGACGGGGACTGACCTCGCAGACCTTAATCAGATAGGCTACCCGGTAAGTAATGACCCTGGTCTTGCCGCTGCCCGGCCCGGCCAGAATCAGCACTGGCCCACTAATCGCCTCCACAGCTTCTCGCTGCGCGGAGTTAAGCTCGACCAAGATGTCCATCGTCTAATTATAGCATTTCACCGCGTAGCTGTCTTACCAGAGCCTGTTGCAAAACTCAGATTCCAAAAGAACAAGGTGATTCCCTATGAATAGTCCTACGATATAAGAAGGTGAGTCTTTACCAAAGACAAGGATGAGGTCACCAAATATTCTAAAGCGAAGGTGAATTCTGGTTTCCCAACATCTTGAATATTGCACTTTTGAGAAAAGAGGTGTTAGAATGACAATAACTTGGGCTTTATGTTAAGGAACTGGTATGTTCACCGGGATTATTGAAGAGATAGGAAAAGTTACCTCCATACCGGCCGGTAGCCTGGTTATTACCGCCCGCGATATTATGCCTGAAATCAAGCCCGGCGACAGCATTGCCATCAACGGGGCCTGCCTGACGGTAACTACCTTCAATACCAGTTCTTTTTCCGTTAACGTCATGCCGGAAACACTGGCGCGGACTAACCTCGGACGGCTCCACCTCGGGGACAGCGTCAACCTGGAACGACCGGTAGCCCTGGGGGGACGACTGGGCGGCCACCTGGTCCAAGGGCACACGGACGATACCGGGAAAGTGGCCTCGGTCACTTGGGACGGCGGGACAATGCTCATTGGGTTTGAAGCTCCTCCAGAAGTGATGCGCTTTACCGCGCTGCAAGGGTTTATCGCCGTGGACGGGATTAGCCTCACCATTACCGATAAAGATAATGGTTCATTCCGAGTATCGGTGGTAGACTATACCCAGAAACACACCACCCTGGGCAGCCAACAGGTAGGCGATCCGGTAAACCTGGAAGTGGATATCATAGCCAAATACGTAGCACAGCTGGGTCAGGTTCGCAGCCCCGGCATCACTGCCGAGTTTTTAGAGAAGCACGGTTTTCCGATCGGTTAACTTCTTAAGGGAAGAGAAGAGACAGATATGCCTCTCGCCAGTATTCCAGAAGCCATTAAAGACATCGAAGCCGGTAAGTTCATCATTATCGTTGATGATGAAGATCGGGAGAACGAAGGCGACCTAGCCATGGCGGCAGAGAAAGTTACCGCTGAAGCGATTAACTTTATGGCCAGACACGGCCGGGGGCTCATCTGCCTGCCCACCACCGGTCAACGCTTGGATGAACTGAAGATTCCCTTGATGGTGCAGAACAATACTTCCCGATTTACCACCGCCTTCACCGTGTCCATCGAAGCGAAACACCGAGTAAGTACCGGCATTTCCGCCGCCGACCGGGCGGAGACGATAAGGGCGGTGGTTAACCCAGCGACTAAGCCCGAGGATTTAGTCCAGCCGGGACACATGTTCCCTCTACGAGCCAAGGAAGGTGGCGCCCTAGCACGGGCGGGACACACCGAAGCCATCGTTGACCTAGCCAAACTGGCCGGTCTCTATCCGGCCGGGGTTATCTGTGAGCTTTTAAATGAAGATGGCACCATGGCGCGCCTGCCGCAGCTCAAGATAATAGCGGAGCAGTTCGAAATAAAAATAGTGGCCGTAGCCGACCTTATCGCCTACCGTCACCGCCATGAAAGACTGATACACCGGGTAGCCGAGGCCAAGCTACCCACGGTCTACGGGGAATTTGCTGCCATTGCCTATAAAAGTATCACTAACCCGGACGAACATCTGGCCCTGGTAATGGGAGACATCACCACCGAGGAACCGGTCCTGGTACGGGTCCACAGCCAGTGCCTCACCGGTGAAGTCTTTAGCAGCCTGCGCTGCGATTGCGGCGACCAGATTACCATGGCGATGAAAAGTATCACCGAGGAAGGGCGTGGCGTCCTCCTCTATATGAGACAGGAAGGGCGGGGCATCGGCATCCACAATAAAATTAGGGCTTACGCCCTCCAGGACAAAGGACTGGACACCGTAGAAGCTAACCTGTCTTTAGGCTTCGGGGCGGACCTGCGGGACTACGGCATCGGCGCCCAGATCCTGGCCGAGCTAGGCCTGCGCGAAATCCGCCTGCTCACCAACAACCCTAAAAAGGTCATTGGCCTAGAAAGCTACGGGCTGAAGGTAGTGGAAACAGTGCCGATTATCACCACGCCCAACCTGTATAATTCCCGTTACCTGGAAACCAAACAGAAAAAACTGGGGCACACCTTGAAAGTCCCCAAGAACACCGAAAACTAAGGGATGATATAATAAAGGACCAAGGAGAGAATAATGAGCAAACGTTTTGAAGGCAAACTGATCGGTGAAGGGTTGAAGTTCGGGCTGGTTGTCTCCCGTTTCAACGAGTTCTTCACCAACAAACTGCTGGAAGGAGCCCAAGACGCTCTACTCCGCCACGGAGTTAAGGAAGAAGACATAGAGATTGCCTGGACACCAGGCTCATTTGAAATTCCGCTCATTGCCCAGAAATTAGCCCGTTCCCAGAAGTATGATGCGATTATCTGCCTAGCAACGGTAATCCGCGGCGGCACACCTCATTTTGAGTACATCACCGCCGAGGTCACCAAGGGGATGGCAAAAGTAGGTCTGGATACCGGCCTGCCAGTGATAAACGGCGTTATCACCACGGATACCTTGGAGCAGGCGGTGGAACGGTCGGGAACCAAAGCCGGGAATAAAGGCTTTACCGCCGCGGTGAGCGCCATCGAAATGGCCAACCTAGTCAAGACTATCGGCTAGACTGGCCTCGGGTCAGTCACTAAGACCACGCTGGCGATCAGGAGACGGACTGATCCCCAAAAACGGTGTTTATCACCGTCCAGCTCAGACGGTAACTTTGTAGACGATGTCCCCGTGCCTTACCCGGTCGGGGACCTTGATGCCAACGGAATCCCCTGCCTTGGCTTCATTAACGTTCACGTTGTCAATCTGCATCGAGCCGATGGTAAGTTCCAAGTCTGTGGTATGCCCTTTAACGTGGATGGTGTCGCCCACTTTCAGCGTACTGGTCATCTCGATTCCGGCGACCACGGGATGGGCAAAGAAGTCGCTTACTTTACCAATTTCTTCCTCAGGCATTTGACTCCCTCCTCCGATAGTTAATTCAAGATAAGATTATCCTGCCGTGTTGAAATTATACCCCTATGGTGGGCACAAATCAATACGGCAGAGAAAGATTATTTTTCGACCTCAATCTCCATCCGCCCACACCCAACTTTTGACATACTTCCGCCCGGAACGTATAATTAGGCTGACTTTACTTCTAGTGAGAATGCTATCTTGGCGAAGAAAGAAGAAACCAAGCTGACCGACCAGGAACCGGCACAGGCTATTGAACGTATCAAGAGCCGTTTGGATATGTTGGATCAGCGCTTGGATAATATCGACTCGGTGGTTACCGCCGTTGCCGAGAGAATAATGAGACAGCCGGTTACCTTAAGCATAACCTGCTCAAGCTGTGGTCGCAACATAGAAATTGCCCTTATCGGTACAGAGAAACCGACAAAATAAGACCCGACAGATTAGTTCCCGGGGAACCCGACTTCATTACTCACCCAAAATACTTCGCTTAATAGGATTACCAGTTATTTCGTGTTTCACCTCATTGACTATCTACCTGGTACCTGTTAAAATGCCCCCGAGAGACTTTATCTATTTTCTCCTGATGTACTCATCCTAAACAGATACCTGACATTAAGGAATGAAGGAGGTAAACATGGCAATAGCAGCTAGAGTCGACCGAAACAAATATGATGTCTTCCGATGGAGGTATGAGCTAAGCCTACCGAAAAAGCTAGCCCTAGCCGTAGGCATAGCCTGTCTTACTGGTCTCATCGCTCAGATTAGAATCGTGATTCCGTGGAGCCCGGTACCGGTGACGGGACAGACTTTTGCCGTGCTCCTCGCCGGTGTCATCCTGGGAAGGTGGTGGGGAGGTATAAGTCTGACCATGTATGCCGGGCTCGGCATTGCCGGGGTACCCTGGTTTACCGGCTGGGGCGGCGGCTTGAGTCACCTAGCTGGACCCACCGGGGGATACATTATCGGTTTTATTCTAGCCGCCCTTTTCCTAGGCCATTTCACCGATAAGTATATCAGATCAAGAAGCTTCCTGAGCATGCTCGGACTCATGCTCTTCGCCAATTTTATTCTGATCTATGTCCCCGGTGTCCTTCAGCTCGGGCTCTGGATTAACTTGGTGAAAGGAGAACCAATAGCCTTTACCAACCTCCTCATGATGGGAGTTATCCCCTTTATTGCCGGTGACATTACCAAGGCTATCCTAGCCGCGGCCATAGCCAGAGGGGTAACCCCCAAATCAGCCTACAATGGCGAGGTAGATAAAGATAAATGGGCGAGTTGGCGACTCCCTTGATGATACAGTATGGACACTCGGCAGAAGGAAGGGAAGATCATAATGAAATGTAGTCGGTGTGGGCGTGAGATTTCTGAGGAGAAGCGCTACACGCACCAAGGGCAGACAGTTTGTGAGGATTGCCTCATGGATATCGGCTTGCATGCTGGTAAATGCCAATCGTGGGCATCCTATTTAGCTACCCCTACTAGAGAGAGCCTAGGGATAAAGGGTACGGAGGGACTCACTGAACTGCAGAAGAAAGTCTATAAGTTCATTAAGAGCCCAAGCAAGATGACCCGAGAAAAGGTAAAACAACACTTCAACCTGTCTGAGGCGGAGATATATGCCCAACTAACACCATTAATGCATTCGGAACTGGTCAAAGCCCACAGCGAGGAGGGTAACCTTTACCTAGTTACGGTCAACTAAAGGTGGGTTACCAGGTCAGCTCTTATGATCGGGTAAACCAGAGAAACAGGCCGGCCGCCACCAAGGAGACCGCCGCCCCGAAGTAAAAGACAGCGTCGATACCAACGAAATCGGCTATCACCCCACTCAGAATCGGCCCCACCGCCATGCCGATACTAATCGCTACGTTAAATACGGCCATCGCCGAGCCCATGCCGTACTTTCGGCCCTCGGTCACCACTATGGCCGAGGCGGCCGGAATAGAAATGGCGCCGCCGAGACTCCCCAGAACGCACAGCGCCAGTAACTGCCCAAAACTATCCGCCGGCGGCACCAGCGCCAGATAGGCAAAGCTGACCAGACAGCCGGCCACCACCAAGGGCCTCCGATGAAACCGGTCAGCCATTCGGCCCCAAGGAATGCCGAGTAACGAGGAAAGCAGCATATAGACCGCCACCAGGACGCCGATAAGGTTGGAGCGCAGGCCGAGTTTCAGGGCGGCAAAGACCGGTAGAAAAGTGAAAAAGGCGGCCCGGCCCAAGGTAAGCGCCAGACGGAAACTCACCAAGCCGGTCATCGTACGACTCCGGCCCATCTCTTTGAAGGACAGACGAATCCGTTCGGCTGATTTATGGCTGCCGACTTCAGGAAGAAAGAAAGCGGCAATAAAGAACGCCAGCATACTGAGACCACCCATAGCAAAGAAGGCAATATCCATTCCTAGATGTTCCGCCACCACGCCCCCCATCAAAGGGCCGATGCCAAAACCGCTGAAAAAGGCGGCGTTAGCGTAACCCATCCATTTCCCTTCCTCGCCCTCGGGGGAAATATCACCAACGTAGGCCTGAGTAATGGGTAGAATCATACTGCCCGATACGCCGTGCAGCAGGCGCGTCAGGACCAACAGTGGTACCGTATTCGCCCAGACGAAAACCGGCGAGATAATAGCATAGGTCAAAAGACCAACGACAATGAACGGCTTCCGACCACCGCGGTCAGAAAACCGGCCGAAGACAGGCGTAAACAGCGTACGGGAAATGGGAAACGCGGCAAAGATTAATCCCAGCCCGAATCCGGTCGCTCCCAGACCCTCGGCATAAAGAGGCAAAAGGGGGACCACTATCCCAGAGCCCAGCATACAACAGAAGATGGAAAGGGCTAAAATAGGGAAAACTCTCTTTATCATGTTATCATGCGGACTGGAAACATTATAGCGCCTGGGCGTCCGGAAGGCAAGACGATTGCACTCATTGTTTGTCACTGGTATAATAAGGCTGTGGACTAATCACGGTGATTAAAACCTCTCGTCCCGGGACAGGATGAGAGGTTTTCATTATCAACCGGGAGAAACCTAATAATGGCGCAAAGTAAGGAGAAAAACAAAGAGGCCAGGCTGGAGACAATGCGGCATTCCGCCTCTCACATCATGGCGGAAGCGGTCCTATCTATCTTCCCGAACACCAAATTCGGCATCGGCCCGGCAATTGAAGACGGCTTTTATTACGACTTTGATTTACCCCGCACCCTCACCCCGGATGATTTACCCCTTATCGAGAACAAGATGAAAGAAATAATCACCGCCAATCTGATTTTCAATCGGGAAGAGGTCACCAGAGAAGAAGCCCGGCAGCTATTCGCCACCCAGCCCTACAAGCTGGAACTGATTGACGAGCTTCTCGATGATAAGGTTAGTATCTACCGGCAGGGCTCTTTCATTGATTTGTGCCGCGGGCCCCATGTCAGCGCCACCGGAGAGATAAAAGCCTTCAAGCTGGTCAGTATTGCCGGTGCCTACTGGCGCGGCGACGAGCACCACCCCATGCTGCAGCGGATATACGGGGTCGCCTTTGACACCTTAACAATTCTGGACGGGCACCTGACAAGGCTTAAGGAAGCCGCCCAGCGGGACCACCGGAAACTAGGTCGAGAGCTTGACCTGTTCAGCATCCGGGATGAATTTGGCCCAGGACTAGTCCTCTGGCATCCCAAAGGAGCGATTATCCGCCGCGCCATCGAGGATTTCTGGAAAGACGAACATGTGAAACGTGATTATGAGATTGTCTATACCCCCCACCTCGCCCGCATGGACCTATGGCAGACCAGCGGACACCTTGATTTTTACCTAGGCTATTTATATAGCCCGATAGATGTGGAAGGGCAGAAATATATCGTAAAACCGATGAACTGCCTGGGGCATATTCTAATTTACCAGACCAAGCTACGCAGCTACCGTGACCTGCCGATACGCTACGCCGAGCTGGGCACTGTCTACCGCTACGAACGCTCCGGGGTGCTGCACGGCCTGTCCCGGGTCAGGGGGTTTACCCAAGACGATGCCCATATCTTCTGCCGCCTTGACCAGCTGGAGGCAGAAGTAATCGGAGTGCTGGACCTAGCTCTCTTTATGATAGATGTCTTTGACTTCAAAAACTACCAGCTACTGCTTTCCACCCGGCCCGAGAAATACGCCGGCACTCCCGAGGTCTGGGAGGAGGCCACCGATACCCTACGCCGGGCCCTAGAATACTCTAAACTCAACTATGAAATCGACCCGGGAGAAGGTGTCTTCTACGGACCGAAAATAGACATCAAGTTCGAGAGCGCCCTGGGAAAAGCCTGGCAAGGGCCGACCATCCAAGTTGACTTTAACCTGCCGCCGCGCTTTAATGTTACCTATATCGGAGAGGACGGACAGGAACACACGGTAGTCATGGTACACCGCACCGTACTAGGCAGCATGGAACGCTTCCTGGCCACACTCATCGAGCACTACGGCGGCGCTTTTCCACTGTGGCTAGCGCCGGTCCAAGTCAGAATCATTCCAATAGCCGACCGCCACCTAGAGTATGCCCGTAAGCTAGAAGCCGAACTCAAAGACGAAGGGATACGCGCCGAGATCGATGCCCGGGCGGAAAGGATGAACCCCAAAATTCGGCAGGCGCAGCTTGAGAAAATACCCTACATGCTGGTGGTCGGCGATAAAGAAGTAGCCACCGCCACTATTTCCGTCCGCCAGCGCCGCAGGGAACAGCAGGTCATCCAGTCTTTTGCCGATTTCAAGAGCCATGCCAAAGCGGCCATCGCCGGCAAGACAAACGAGTTAGAATGATATCTTCAAACAGACCAAATTCCCTTGATTTGATTAGTCGGCGAGAAAATGGTATAGTTTTTGCTCGTAGGGCATTTATGCTTGGAGGAGGTAAACGGGGACATAATTAAACGACTACGCGTCAATCACATGATAAGAGTTCGAGAGGTCAGGCTGGTGGGGGAAAAGGGTGAGCAGTTGGGGATTATGCCTTTATTTCAGGCGCAGGAAACGGCGAGAAAGTATAGCCTTGACCTGGTTGAAGTTGCGCCTAACGCCGAACCACCGGTGTGCCGGCTTCTCGACTACGGCAGATTCAAATACCAGCAGGCCAAAAAAGAACAGGAAATGAAGAAAGGCCAGAAGGCCTCACTACTGAGAGAAGTACGCCTGCGACCCAAAATTGGTGATCATGATTTCGGAGCCAAGGCGAGAAATACCCGAAAACTACTCGGGAATGGGGCTAAGGTCAAGGTAACCATAATGTTCCGGGGCCGTGAAATCACCCACCCAGAGCTGGGCTATAAATTACTCCAGAGGATGGTGGAATCTTTAGGAACAGCCGCCATCTTGGAAAGGCAGGCAGTGCTGGAAGGGAAACGGATGAATATCATCCTAGTCCCAGCCACGACGAAAAGCAACCCCAGCGAAGATATAAAAGAAGAAACCAAGAAAAAAGCTAAAGAAGAAGTAAAGGAAGCCCGGGATGCCGAAAATTAAAACTCATAAAGGGGCACAGAGACGTTTCCATATTACCGGAAGTGGTAAAATTTTGCGGGTCAAGGGACCGAAAAGTCACCTGCGCCGCCGTAAAGCCAAGCGGGTCAAGCGCCTTTTCGATGAGAAAGTAGCGCTTCATCCGGCGGACCGTGTTAGGATAAAAAGGCTTATCCCTCACGGAATTAGCTAGACCAGAGGAGTCAATACTTTGCCACGAGTCAAGAGAGGTACCACTACTCACCGCCGACATAAAAAAGTGTTAGCCCTGACCAGGGGCCATAGAGCCTCCAAGCATTCCCTCTTCCGCCGGGCTAACGAGTCCATGCTCAAATCGTTGAGCTATGCTTACCGTCACCGCCGTGAGCGCAAAGGCGATATGCGCCGATTGTGGATTCTGCGAATTAACGCCGCCAGCCGGGCACAGGGCCTCAAATATGGCGAGTTTATGAGTAATCTGAAAAAGTCCGGCGTGGAAATAAACCGTAAGATACTCGCCGATATGGCCGTCCGGGAACCGGAGGCACTGGCCAACCTGATAAACACCAGCCGGGGAAAAGCCTGGTCCTAAGACAAAGAAGTTTTCACTTATCTGATAACCACAGCTACTAGAGAGAACGCTCAAACCCGACCCAAAACAAGATACGGTACTATTTTAACCCTATCCTCCTTTAGCTATTTACTTGGTAACCCCATCCTCTTTTATCCTCTTCCCTTTGAGAAGGCAAAGGAGAAGTTAATCTATAAAAGAGGCTCCGCCTCTCTTTGGCTCTCCCGACTTCGAATTCAGTAATACGAATGGTGTTTTAATTCTCCTTGCCCTGATTTAATAATGCGGGGTGCCTCAGAGGAGCGCCAGCCCTTCTTTCCATAATTTTTCTCTTCTCCTTATCAAAGGAGAGAGGGGCTGATGGAGTGAGGTCACCTCATAAAACCTATAGGGAAACAGGTCATCAAACGGTCTTATTTCTTGACCCCTTCGTGGCTAATAGCTTATAATTCAAGACAGCCATGTTAAAGCAGCTTGAAGAACTAAAACTAAAAGCGCTTCAGGAATTGACAGACATCAACCATATCAAGCAGTTGGAGCCTTGGCGCATCCAATATATGGGTAAAAAAAGTACCCTGACCACCATGTTGCGTAGACTGGCGTCACTGCCCCTAGAAGAAAGGAAAACCGCCGGCGCTCGGGCAAACCAAGTCAAGGCCGACCTGGAAGATAGCCGACGGCAAAAAGAGCAGGCTCTCCGCAAAGCACAGCTGGCATCACACGCTAAAGAAGAAATCATTGACATTACCCTGCCGGGTTGGCCGGTACCGACCGGTCGTTTACACCCGATTACCCAGACCTTCAATGAAATCTGCGATATCTTTGCCGACATGGGCTTCCAGATTGTCGAGGGACCGGACGTGGAGTGGGACTATTATAATTTTGAAGCCCTGAACATCCCAGAAGAGCACCCGGCCCGCGATACCATGTCCACCTGTTGGGTAGAGACGAACCGCGGAGAGAAGCCGAGGTTACTCCGCACCCACACCACCTCGGTATCCGCCCGGACCATCGAGAGAATAGCACCGCCGATAAGGGTGATGGCGCCGGGTAAGGTCTACCGCTACGAAGCCAGCGACGCTACCCACATCCCCATGTTTCACCAGATTGACGGACAGGTGGTGGATAAGGGTATCACCATGGCCGACCTTAAAGGGACGCTTTACGAGTTTGCCCGCCGCTTCTTCGGCGAGGAGAGACGGGTACGTTTCCGCTGTGACTACTTCCCCTTTGTTGAGCCCGGTGTTGAGATGGCCATCGGCTGCCTAGTCTGTAACGGCCAAGGCTGCCGTCTCTGCGGCCACAGCGGTTGGATTGAAATACTGGGCGCGGGTATGACCCATCCCCGGGTGTTTCAGCTCGGCGGTATTGACCCGGAAGTTTATTCCGGTTTTGCCTTCGGCATCGGGATTGAACGTCTGCCTATGCTCCGCTACGGGATTGACGATATCCGTCTGTTTTACGGCAACGACCTCAGATTTTTAAGGCAATTTTAGATGAAAGTTCCTCTTAAGTGGTTAAAAGAATATATCGACGTCACTCTACCCCCGACTGAGCTGGCGGAACGGCTAACCATGGCCGGCATCGAGACCAAGGAAGCACAGGTCATCGGTGGCCGCTGGACGAATGTTGTTATCGGCCGGATAACAGCCGTTAACCCTCACCCCAACGCTGACCGCCTTCACCTACCTACGGTAGATGTAGGCACCGAGCCGCTGACCGTAGTCTGCGGCGCCCCGAACCTCACCGTGGGTGACAAGATAGCTTTCGCTTTCGTTGGTGCCGAGTTGATAGACGGCCACACCGGCCAGCGATCCCGTCTGAAAACGGCCAAGATTCGTGGCGTCGCGTCCAGTGGCATGATCTGCTCGGAAAAGGAGCTGGGCATCTCGGACAGCCACGAAGGTATCATGGTCCTGCCGCCCGAGGCGCCGGTGGGCACACCGATGGCCGACTACCTAGGCGATATTATTCTTGACTCGGACGTCACACCCAACCGCCCCGACTGCCTTTCGGTCATCGGCATCGCCAGAGAGATGGCCGCCCTGACCGGCCAGAGCCTACGCTTCCCCGAGATCAGCTATAAGGAAACAGAGCCCGGCATCGACCGACAAATAGCGGTGGAGATTGCCGACCCCGACCTGTGCCATCGGTATTGCGCCACTTTAATCACCGGTACTAGGATAGCCGAGTCCCCCTCTTGGCTGCAGCAGAGACTATTGGCCAGCGGCATGCGCCCGATTAACAACATCGTTGACGTCACTAACTATGTCATGCTGGAACTAGGGCAGCCATTGCATGCTTTTGACTACGAGAAAATTAAAGGTAAAAAGATTATCGTCCGCCGGGCGACCGCCAGTGAAATCATCACTTCCCTAGATGGAGTGAAAAGGACCCTTACCGACAACATGCTGGTTATTGCCGACGCAGAGCGAGCGGTAGCTATCGCCGGAGTAATGGGTGGGACCAACAGTGAAGTTACCGGGGAGACGACCTCGATACTGCTGGAAGCGGCTAACTTCAACCCGGCCAGCATCCACTACACCGGCCAGTACCTAGCTTTACCCAGCGAAGCCTGTATGCGGTTTGAGCGGGGCATCCGCCCCGAGCTGGCCGTACCGGCGATTAAACGGGCGACCCAGCTGATGCTTCAGCTGAGCGGTGGCCAAGCCGCCCGGGGTATCGCCGATGTTTATCCCGGCCGGCAAGACCACCAACCCATCCACTTCCAGACCGATAAAGTAAAACGATTTCTAGGTACTGAGTTCCGCCCAGACCAGATAGCTGGCACGCTGACTGCGCTGGGTTTTGATTGTAAACCAGCCGCCTCAACCACTGAATTCATGGTTACCGCCCCCTACTGGCGAAGTGACATCTCCCAGGCGGTTGACCTTATCGAGGAAGTAGCCCGCGTCATCGGCTACGATAAGATACCGACCACCATGCTCAGCCGGTCGCTACCCTCACAAAATCCAGACCTCATCATCGGTTTGAAACGGAAAATTAGAGACCGCCTGGTCGGCTACGGTTTTCATGAGGTGATTACCTATTCGCTAACCAGCCTAGAGATGTTAAACAAACTAAGGCCTAAAACTCAGGCCACCGAACCAATGCCCATCCGTCTGTTCAACCCGATGACCGCTAATCAGGAATACCTCCGCCCCAACCTCCGCCCCAATCTGTTGGCCGCCTTGGCGGCCAACCGGAGACACGAAGACGGCGGCATCCGGCTCTTCGAACTGGACAAGACATACTTACCTCGACAGAAGGACCTACCTGAGGAACCGGAAGTACTGTGTGGCTTGATGAGCGGGGCCAGAAATAAGCTATCGTGGCATGGCGACGGTGGCGGGCTGGACTTTTTTGACGCCAAGGGAGTAGTGGAAGGCCTTCTCGACCAGCTAAGTGTTGAAGCCAACTTTACACCAGGCAATGACGAAAGTCTGCATCCGGTAAAACAGGCGGTGATAGTGGTCAGCGACAGTAAACTAGGGGTTGTCGGAGAGCTACACCCGGAAGTCACCGAGGCTTTCGATATTACCGACACAGCTTACCTCTTCGAAATCGATGTGGCCGCCCTTTTACCCTTCGCCATTAAGCACAAGATGTTCCAGCCAATACCGCGCTTCCCGACCACGGTGAGAGACATCGCCTTGATAGTTGACGCCAAGGTAAGCCACCAGCGGGTCACAGATATTATCCAGGGCTTTCCATTAGTGCACCGGGTGGCCATATTCGATATCTACTCCGGTGGACAGGTCCCGCCGGGCAAGAAGTCCTTAGCCTACCGGATTACTTACCGGTCGCCTACCCATACCCTGACCGACGAAGAGACCAACAAGGTCCAGCAGAAAATCTTGGGTAGGTTATCTCATCAACTCGGCACCACCCTGCGCGCCTAGCCGACCAGACCTCAAAGTATAAATTCCCAAGCGCAGTACCACTCCGCCGGATGCGGGTCCGGTGGACAGCCGAGACAGGCCGTCTTGATGCGTGGGTCAATACCTTCGGTAAACCGGGTATATTCCACCACGCCGACTGATTTACAGGGATAGTCGGGAAGGCCGGCCCTCTTTCTCGCCTGCTGCACACGGCACTCGTTCATCCGGAAGATAATCCTGTTATCAGCCGCATCAACAATTTCCTGCCGGTTAACCAGCGCATACTGACGGTATTTTAATGCTTTTTTCAGTGCCGTCAGACCGCCACTCTCCGGCAGGTCAAGCCGCTTCATGATTCTTTTGGCCTCTATATAGGAAAACCGGGCCCAGCAGACATCGTTTATCTGTCTAGCACCCTCCATCCCATCCTTCTCCACCGCTTGAAACCAGACCCCGTCACTGGCCAGCCAGTTCTTGCCCATGTCGACCAGCAACGCGGACAGCCCTTCTTTATCCATCCCAGCGAAGAATTCCAGAACACCATCTTCGGTGGGCACCTTGCACCGCCGAGCAATCCGTTCCAACATAATCGACAGCACCCTCTCCCACACCACATCGTCCACCTCTATAGCTTTTTTCAGTCCCAGCCGACGCTCCGTCTCGCCAAACCATATCCCGTAGTGCAGGACAATAAGATGCAGGGAATCGAAAATAAGGTCGATTAGCGCTCGCTTGTCCGAGCTACGCCGCGCTTCTTTCACTTCTTTGTTCTCCACTAACTATATTATGTCAACTTTCTACAATCTCTTTAAGACTGGTGGAAGCCCCTATCAGTGGCACCAGTTCGGCATCTTTCCCAGCGCGTTTCTTCATCTCCACGCTGTCCTTCTCCAAAGTACGCGGGCTGACGGCCACCCGCACTGGTATCCCCAGCAGGTCAGCGTCATTGAATTTTACTCCGGGAGACTCCACACGGTCGTCGAAAAGCACCTCCAAACCCGCCGCCTCAAGTTCGTCGTACAGCTTTTCGGCGATTTCCGCTACTTTCGTGTCCTCCCGATACAGCGGGCAGAGATATATCTGGTATGGGGCAATCGGCCGCGGCCAGATAACGCCCTTATCGTCATGGTTCTGCTCGATAGTCGCCGCCAGTAGCCGGCCGAGACCGATACCGTAACAGCCCATAACAATGGGGCGAGACACGCCCTTTTCGTCAATGAAAAAAGCGTCCAGCGTTTCGCTGAAAAAAGTACCCAGCTTAAAGATATGCCCCACCTCAATCCCATGTGCAACGGACAGCTTACCTTCACAGTGGGGGCATCCTTCCCCAGCACGGACCAAGGCGATATCCACCACCATATCCGCCTGGAAATCCCTATCGTAGTTAATGTTTTTGATATGGGTATCCGGCTTATTACCCCCGGCGACAAAGTTCATTCCCGGCGTCACTGAGTCGTCCGCCACCACTTTGACTCCACGGACGCCTACCGGCGAGGCCGAACCGGCGACAATACCCTTTTCCGTTACTTCATCTTCATTGGCCAGACGGAGCTCATAGCAATGGAGAACGTTCTTCAGCTTGACCTCGTTCACCTCGAGGTCGCCCCGGATAACGACAAAGACAAGCTCGCCGTCGGCGATATAGAACAGTGTTTTCATGGTGTAGCTTTGGGGCACTTCGAGAAAAGCGGCCAAGTCCTCGATCGTCGTCACTCCCGGCGTAGCCACTTCTTCAATCGGCAGGGGTTTTTCCGCTTTTATTTTTTCCTTAGCACTCTCGGCCTTCTCCACGTTAGCCGCATACTTACAGCTATCGCAGTAAACCACCTCCTCCTCCCCACTTTGGGCAATAACCATAAACTCGTGGGAGTCCTTGCCCCCAATAGCTCCGCTGTCCGCCTCCACCAGTAGAGTGGGCAGACCACAACGGTCATAAATATTCTGATAAGCCCGGAGCATCTCTTGATAGCTCTGGTCCAGTCCGGCTTCATCGATATCAAAACTATAGAGGTCTTTCATGCTGAACTCCCGGACTCTCATCAGCCCACCTTTGGGACGAGGCTCGTCGCGGAACTTAACCTGTATCTGGTAAAGCAGCTTGGGCAGGTCACGGTAGCTCTGCACGTTGCGGCTAACCATCCGGGTGATGACCTCTTCATGGGTCGGTCCCAGCACCAGTGGGCGTTGCCGACGGTCGGCCAGAGTAAACAGCCCCTTACCGAAAGCCTGATCACGTTTTGTCTCTTGCCACAAGCCTAGAGGCTGGAGTACCGGCATGCTCAGTTCCTGCCCACCGGCTTTGTCCATCTCGTCGCGGATGATACTCTCTATTTTACGGAGCACCCGCCAGCCCATCGGCTGGTAGGCATAGACCCCAGCCGCTACCTGGCTCACCATTCCGGTCCTCAGTAATAACTGATGGCTGGCAGTGTCCGCCTCCGCTGGTATTTCCCGCTGCGTCTTACCGAATAGTTCCGAAATGCGCACTTTTCACTCCATTCTTATTCAGGTTTATGGGGAAACCATATCCCCACTTATATCCCTCTTCCCCTTACTAAGAGGAAGAGGGAATATTAGGTAAGAGAGGTTTCATCTCTCTTCGGCTCTCCTTACCTTATCATCCTCTCCACTTCCCTCATCAGCGCACTAATAAAATCTTTTTCTTCCACCGTCTCCACCTTTTCCCCCTTCTTAAAGATAACACCTCTTCCTTTGCCGCAGGCGATACCCACGTCGGCGTCTTTCGCCTCACCGGGGCCATTAACCTCGCAACCCATCACCACCACCTTTATCGGCTTATCAATTTTTGATAACTTTTCTTCCACGTCTTCAGCTAATTTTACAATATCAACCTCCGCCCGACCACAAGAAGGGCAGCTTACCAACACTGGCCCGTACTGGCGTAGGCCCAGGCTTTTCAAAATTTCATAGCCGGCCACCACCTCTTCGCGGGGATGAGCGGTCAGCGAGACCCGGACGGTGTCGCCGATACCCATATAGAGCAGGGTGCCGATACCCACCGCGCTGCGAATAGCGCCTTTCCGGGGCACGCCCGCCTCGGTGATACCCAAGTGCAGGGGATAGGGTATCTTCCCGGCAATACTCCGGTAGGCCTCAATCGTCGTCGGTACATCAAAGGCCTTGAGTGAGACTTTAATCAGGTCAAAGTCAAGGCTTTCCAGCGACTTTATCTGTTCCAAAGCAGCCGCCACCATCCGTTCGGCGATACTCAATTCAGGGTTGCTCGTTTTGGGCAGGCTACCGGCGTTCAATCCGATGCGGATGGGCACCCCTCTTTCTTTGGCCACCCGCGCCACCGCCCTGACCTTTTCCGATTCGCTGATATTACCCGGATTGAGGCGTAGTCCGTCCGCGCCGGCTTCCAGCGCCGTCAAAGCCAGGCGGTAGTCAAAGTGAATATCGGCAATCAGGGGTACGGAAGTGCCTTTTTTGATAGCCGGGATGGCGTGAGCTGCTTCCGCATCCGGCACGGCAATTCTAACAATTTCACAGTCACACTCTTCAAGTTCTCTGATTTGTCGGATGGTTGACATAACATCACGAGTGTCGGTTTTGGTCATTGACTGCACCACCACCGGGGCACTGCCGCCAACCGTAACACGGCCAACTTGAACTGGTTTGCTAACTCTTCTTGGGTTGATGGGGTTATTTATCTACCTCACCTCCTTT
>NZCW01000029.1 GCA_002688435.1 Dehalococcoidales bacterium | reverse complement strand
GTCTTTCACTCAGCCGAGCCGAACTCCACCGAGTTTAACCCAGACACCGCTTACCCGGTCATTAACCTTCTCTCCGAACAGAAGAACCTGAAAGACATGGGGGGCACCATGCGTCTGGGCAACTACCCATGCCAGCTCGTTCCGGGCAGCCGGGCCGCTCAGGCTTACGGGCAGAGCCTGATTAATGAACGCCATCGGCACCGCTATGAATTTAACAACGAATACCGCGCTCCTCTGCATGAGGCCGGTATGATTTACAGCGGTCTTTCTCCGGACGACAGACTGGTGGAAATCTGTGAGCTGGCTGATCACCCATGGATGGTAAGCTGCCAGTTCCACCCTGAATTCGGTTCCCGTCCCAACCGACCTCATCCTTTGTTCCGCGAGTTTCTCGGCGTCGCCAAGGACGTCCTACGTGAAGGTACCCAACCGGCGTTACCCTTGGCGACCTAATATTAAGATAGAGAGAGGACTCCAAATGCATATTTTTTTAGACACCGCCAATATCGACCAAATCAGACAAGCTACCAAACTGGGCGTCATCAGTGGGGTAACCACCAACCCCACCCTGGTCGCCAAGGAAGCCACGGCTGATTATGAAATGGTGGTAAAAACCATATGCGCCATCGTCAGCGGATCGGTTTCCGCAGAAGTACTGGCCGAAGAGGCCGATGCCATGATGGAAGAAGCCAGAGTCAAGGCCTCCTGGGCACCCAACGTGGCGGTTAAAATACCGGTCACCGCCGCCGGACTGGAGGCGACCTCAGTGCTGAGCCAGGAAAACATCGCTGTCAACATGACCCTATGTTTCTCAGTCAACCAAGCACTACTGGCGGCGCGAGCGGGCGCCAGCTATACCAGCCCATTCGTCGGCCGCCTAGATGATATTGGCCACGACGGCATGCAGCTAGTGCAAGATATCGTGGAAGTCTACCAACAATATGATTTGAAAACCAAAGTGATTGCCGCCAGCATCCGCCACCCTCTGCACTGCGTGGTGGCGGCCCGGGCGGGAGCCCATATTGCCACTGTCACCTACGACGTACTTATGCAGATGATAAACCATCCGCTTACCGATATTGGTATCAGCCGCTTCTTAGCGGACTGGAAAAAAGTGTCACCAAAATAAGAGCTGAATCAGGACGAAAATAGTCGTAAAATAAGAAGAGCCGAGGGAAATTCCCTCTACCGGATGAGAGACGGAGGCTCGGGAGTGAGGTCAAACCATGATGAACATCAAAGAACTGGAAAAGAAAAGTAAAGACGAGCTGATTGAGCTGGCCAAAGAAAAGGGCATCTCAGACCATACCGGCCACCGGAAGCAGGATATAATCACCAATCTGCTCCAAGTAGATATATTACAGCAGGGCCATACCTTCTGTAACGGCATCCTAGAAATCATGAGTGACGGTTACGGTTTTCTCCGGCAGGACACCCTACTGCCCGGCCAGACGGACGTATACATCTCCCCGTCTCAAATCCGCCGTTTCGGGCTACGCAACGGCGACCTGATTGCCGGGCAAGGCCGGCCGCCCAAGAGCAACGAGAAATACTACAGCCTACTTCAGATATTGACCATCAACGGTATCAACCCGGAACTGGCGAAAAGCCGCCCTCTCTTCAGCTCGCTCACACCCACCTTCCCGAACAAGTTAATTGACCTAGAAGCGTCTCCTGATGACCTTTCCACCCGCCTACTCAACCTCATCGCCCCTATCGGTCGCGGCCAGCGGGGCTTAATCGTATCGCCACCCAAGGCCGGCAAGACACTGCTACTTAAGTCCATCGCCAATTCCATCACCACCAACTACAATGATATTCACCTAATGGTCTGCCTCATCGGGGAGCGCCCAGAGGAAGTTACGGATATGAAACGCTTCGTCAAAGGAGAGGTAATCGGCGCCACCTTTGACGACGCGGTAGAGAACCAGACCCGCGTTGCCGAGTTAGCCTTAGAAATGGCCAAGCGCAACGTGGAAAGCGGTAAGGACGTGGTTATTCTACTGGACGGCATCACCCGCCTCACCCGAGCCTATAACCTAGCGATGCCATCCAGCGGTCGTACCCTATCCGGCGGCATTGACCCTGTAGCCCTTCATCCGGCCAAGCGCTTCTTCGGCGCCGCCCGCAACGTTGATGAGGGCGGCAGTCTGACGATTATCGCCACCTGTCTCATCGATACTGGCAGCCGTATGGACGACCTCATCTATGAAGAGTTCAAGGGGACAGGCAACATGGAACTCCACCTTGACCGCCGATTCTCGGAGCGCCGCATCTTCCCGGCAATAGATATTCAGCGCAGCGGCACCAGGCGAGAAGAACTACTGGTCGATGAAGAAAGTCTGAAACAAATATGGCTGCTACGGCGCATGGTAGCCATGATTTCCTCCGATTCCAGCAACCTAGTCGAAGCCACCGAGCGAATCATGGGCCGCCTACGCAAGGCCAAGACCAACGTCGAGTTCCTAGCTAATCTGAATAAGGAGATGTAGATGCAAATCAGGAAGACCTATACAGAGGTAAACCCGGAGCTACTTTTTAACGAAATCAGAGACTTTGTCCTGAAGCAGGGAACGAACCTGGGTGAGGCCAAGATAGAGACCTACGCCTCGCCGAGTGATACCTCATCGTTTATTTCACGCGGCACGTTGAGCTTCAATCTTCCGGGTGAGTCGGGCAAGGAAGGAAAAGAATGCATTAGGGCCCATATCGTCGGCTCGGTCCGGACGGAAACGAAGATGATGCTGGATACCGACGAAAAGCTCTTCCCGCCGAAGAAAACCTCAGCCTTGCAGGACGACCTAGACTTCATCTTCGGCCCATTCGAGAAAAAGTAACGGTCACCGCTCGGCGGCCAGCCGGTACATATTCTGATAAGCCTGCCCGAAATCAGGACTATCTTCCCGGAGTTTATCTTTCAGGACGTTCATCCGCCGGATAAATTCCGGTCGGTTTTTATTTTTAACCAGATCGGCCCACTCCGTCACCTTACGGTGGAACACGGCTTCAATTCCAACCATATCGGGTAAGGTCATTTGCAAGGAAGCATAAAGCTCTGGATTCTCCGAAACAACACTCTCCACTAAAGTCAGCAGCACCTTGTAGGTAATACCACCCACCGCCTCCGTCTGTTTCAGCCGGTCAGTATTGATCAAGGTGTCGGCCGAAATGATGGCAATAAAGTGGGCCAGTCCCAGAACGACAGCCATTTTTTCATCGTGTTCGGCAGGAGTCATCAGGCTAATTCTGGCACCTCTAGCTTCCAGATACTCCCTGACCTTCTGCGCCAAGGTCCTCTCCCCGTCACTAGTCGGAGTCAGCACGAAGTTCTGGTTGGCCACGTTGGCGGCGCCGGGGCCGAACAGAGGATGAGTACCGAGCATCCGCGCCCCCTTCAGGTACTTATGCATCGTGGCCACCGGAAACACCTTGAGAGAAGTAATATCAACCACGACCTGCCCGGGTGAGATATGCGGGCTTATCTGCGCCACCACCTCTTCAAAGCTCTCCACGGACACTGACAGCAGCACGGCATCAGCAACTTGGATGGCGTCCACCATTGAGGCGACTTTTACTTCCAGCTCCCGCCCAGCGGCCCGCAGTTTTTTTTCGTTCCGGCCACAGATGACCACCTCCTGGCCGTCCTGAAGCAAAAAGCGGGCAAACCATCGCCCCATTTTCCCTGAACCACCGATGATGGCTACTTTCACCCGATCACCTCACTGCCTTTTACGAGCCCTAGGGTAAGAACCCAAGACTTTAATAAAGATTGAAGTCTTATCTAAGCTTTCCAAGGCTTCACGGGCAGTCCCGTCCTGGCGGTGACCGTCAAAATCAAGGTAAAAATTATACTGCCAAGGCTTCTGCCTCGTCGGCCTGGACTCAAGCTTAGTCAAATTGATATTCCGGCGGGCAAACTCTCCGAGGGAGTTATACAGCGCACCTGGCCCGTCTTTGGTCGAAAAAACGATAGAGGTCTTATCATCACCGGAAAAAGGAGAGTCTTCCTTAGCCAAGATAAAAAATCGGGTGAAATTATTCGGGTTATCTTCTATTTCCTGAGCAACCACCTTCATACCGTAGATTTCAGCGGCCCGGGCGCTGGCAATGGCGGCGCTGTCGGACAGTCCTTTCTCCTTTATCATTTTAACGCTGCCCGCGGTATCATAATTAGGGATCAGTTCACAGTCCAGCTGTTTCAAGAACCGCCGACATTGCGCTAGAGCCTGCGGGTGGGAATAGACCTTCTTGATAGCATCCAGTCCCGTTTCCGAACGGGCAATGAGGCAATGAATCACGCGCAGTTCCAGCTCGCCGCATACCTGGAGAGCCGACTCCAACAGAAGGTCATACACTCGGCTAATGATTCCTTCCAGCGAATTCTCCACCGGGACCACACCGAACGGCACGCCTTGCTCCTCCACCGCCTGGAACACGTCCTCCAGCGTTTCGCAGGGTCTAATCTGTATGGAAGATCCGAAAAACTGAAAGGAGGCCTCGGCGCTGTAGGCGCCTACCTCGCCTTGAAAAGCGACCTCCACTCCTTGGACGTTTTTACAGACGGCGATTATCCGCCGGTAGATGCCTTCTATAGCCTCCCGGCTTATGCCCAAGTTTTTGTCCCGGACAATATTGTTGACATTTTCCAGGACCCGGTATTCTCTTTCTTTGTCTTCCACCAGCTGGTTCTGCGTCTTTTTCCCTCGGCCTATCTCCTCGGCAATTTTGGCCCGTTCATTGATAAGGGCCACTATCCGGACGTCAACATCGTCTATTTTCTTTCTCAGGTCTTCCAGATTCATTTTATCACCCTCGGTATCATTCCCACCCTCAAGGCGAAGTCGGCGAGGGTTACCGCCATTATGGCCTCGACCACGGCCACCGCCCGAGGCACGATACAAACATCGTGCTTTCCTCTGACGGCTAAACCAACCTCTTTCATCTTTTTAATATCCACCGTCGGCTGACTCCGAGCAATGGAAGCAGTCGGCTTGACAGCCACACGAACAACGATAGGCAGGCCATTACTAATGCCGCCGAGAACGCCACCGGCGTTATTGGTCACGGTGCTTATCTTACCATTTTTGAGGACAAACGGATCATTATTTTCTGAACCCATCTTCCCGGCCACGGCAAAGCCGGCACCGAATTCCACTCCTTTTACCGCCGGGATAGACATCAGGGCTCCCGCCAGGGCACCATCCAAGTGGTCAGAAGATGGCTCTCCCAGGCCGACCGGCACATTAACGGCGATGCCTTCGATAATACCACCGAGACTGTCACCTTCCTCTCTGACTTTCCGAATCAGCCTATCCATCTTCCCGGCCACTTCAGAGTCAGCGCAGCGGAGTACGTTCTCCACCACGTTTTTCCTGATTTCGTCCAAGGTTAACGGCCGGGCTTTTATCCCACCGATTTCCACGGTGTGGGCCATTATTTCTACACCAATCAGACCAAGCAGCTTTTTGGCCACCGCCCCGGCCATGACCGAGGCCACCGTGATTCTCCCGGAAAACCGACCACCACCTCGGAAATCATTAAATCCCCCATACTTCACAAAGGCAGTATAATCGGCCTGACTCGGCCGGAACTGGAACCTAGTCTTTTCATACTCGCTAGAATCAACGTCCTTGTTCCAGACTAGGCAGCAAACAGGAGCGCCGGTGGTCACCCCGTGGAAAATACCGGACAAGACCGTAATCTTGTCCTCTTCCACCCGCGTGGTGGCCGCAGCACCCGCCCCTGGTTTTCTTTTGTCAACCTCTCTCTGGATATCATCCTCGTTGAGAGGTAGGCCGGCAGGGCAGCCGTTAATAACCACACCTACGCAGCGGCCGTGGCTTTCGCCAAAGCTAGTAACGGTAAATAGCCTACCCAAACGATTATTCATCTATCATTACCTTACCTTCGATGCTCTCTAGTATAGCCCAGAACTCGGGAAAAGTCTTGTTCACGCATTCCGCGCCGTTTATGGTAGTGCCGCCGGCCAGTATCCCGAGGATGCTAAATGCCATGGCAATACGGTGGTCATAATGGCTATCGATAACGGCGCCGGTTAGTCCTGAACCGACGATAACCAGTTTATCTTTCTCCTCGGTTACGACCACGCCCATTCTTTGCAGCCCCTCACCGACCGCCGCCACCCGATCTGATTCTTTCAGGCGCGCCCGAGCAATACCGGTGAATTCGCTAGTCCCCATAGCGGCTGCGGCCAAGACGGCCATGGTAGGCAGCAGATCAATACCATCGGTCAAATCGGCTTTTATTGCCTTCAATCTCGATTTACGCACCACAACTGAATCATGGTTTATCTCAACCAAAGCGCCCATTTCTCTCAAAAAGTTCAGCATCATCTTATCACCTTGAAAACTCTCCAGGTTTAAGTTCTCCACCGCCACATCCCCAGCAACCGCCCCCAAGGCTAAAAAGTAAGAAGCCGATGACCAGTCACCCTCTACCTCGTACCTGGTCGAACGGTAGCTCTGCCGGGTGATTTCAAATTCGTCCAAGGCAAGAGTATACTCTACCTTGACCTCAAAATTTTTCAGGCAGTCTAAAGTCATCAAGACATAAGGCTTTGATTCCAGTGGTGTAGTCAGCCTGATTTTCACTCCTTCTTCGGCAAAGGGAGCCATGAAGAGCAGCGCCGAGATAAACTGGGAGCTGATATCACCAGGCAGTTCGATTACTCCCCCTTTCAGCCAGCCCCCGTTGACCACTACCGGAGCCACCCCGCCCTGTGAATAGCAATCCACTCCCAGCTGACGGAGTACCTGAACTAAAGGCCCAACCGGTCTCCGAGCCAAGGATGGACCGACTGTCAAACGGCATTTGCCGGGGATTATGGAACAGACAGCGGTCATAAACCGTAGGGTCGCCGCCGAATCGCCACAGAATAGGTCTTCTCTGGGCTGGTGAAAATTCCCCCCGTTGACCCGCCATCGGCCCACTGCCGGGCGGACACGCACCCCGACCTTGGACAGCACATTAGCCGCCGCCTCGGTATCCTCCGAGCTTAAGAAGTGTGCTATCTCGCTTTCGCCCCGGGCAAGAGCAGCACACATCAATCCCCGAATAGTATAGCTTTTGGAAGGCGGGGCGCTCATCTTGCCTTTTATTTTACTTTTAGCGATGAAAGCTTTCATTTTCTTAAGATTATATAGTTATTATAGTAACCCCATCCCCCCTAATCCCCTTTCCTTTCGAAGAGCCTTCGACTTAATAAGGGAAAGAGGGAAATGATTACGTTAGAGAGATTTCACCCATCTAAAACTTCCCGTAGTCGTCTTTCTCCTTCACCTCCTTAGAACTCCTGATATATACCGATATATATTTGGGGCTTTACCTCTCGTGAACTCTCTATTATTTCTCTTCTCCAGACTTCGTCTCTCTAGAGCTCCACATAAATATGTCCGGTCTCTAGACACTCTCCGTTTCTTTCATTGTTTCTATAATTTGCCCGACCACGGCCTTGATATCCAGTACCGACGTGTCTATGGTTATATCGGCGG
>NZCW01000028.1 GCA_002688435.1 Dehalococcoidales bacterium | reverse complement strand
CGCTTAATCCAATTCAATCACCCTTAGAGCCTGGTATAGATGGAGATACCCATAGTGTCAATCACAACAGAGGAGAACCAATTTAGCCTACCTGATGTGAAACAGCTTTAAAAACGACAGACGACGGGTTAGGGAAAGTGATTAGGATGAAGTAAGGGCATTGGAATTCGATATGGCATATGACAACCCTCAAAAAGTAAGGGAGCTTATTCGGCGTGGTGAGCTACCACGTCCGACCTGCGGCTTGGCTCCTGGTTATACCCAGGCCAATCTGGTGATTCTACCCAAGGAGTTTACCTTTGACTTTTTCCTCTTCTGCCAGCGTAACCCCAAACCCTGTCCAATCCTAGAGGTGCTCGAGCCGGGCCAGTATGAACCGGTCCTCACGGCACCCGCTGCCGATATCCGAGTAGACGCCTCCCTATACCGGGTCTACCAAGACGGTGAACTGGTTAGCGAAGAAAGGGATATTACCGGATACTGGAACACTGAAATGGTAACATTTCTACTGGGGTGCAGTTTCACCTTTGAAAACGCATTAATCAAGGCCGGAATATCCCTGCGCCATGTTGAGGAGGGCAAGAACGTAGCGATGTATGTCACCAATATCCCAACCGTTCCCGCCGGGATATTTTCCGGACCGATGGTGGTGAGCATGCGGCCTATCCCAGCCGCCAAAGTGGTACGGTCAGTCCAGATAACCTCCCGGTTTCCCATGGTCCACGGAGCGCCGGTGCACATCGGCGACCCGGAGAAAATCGGTATCATTGACTTGGCGAAGCCGGATTACGGTGATGCCGTAGCTACAAAAGATGATGAAGTCCCGGTCTTCTGGGCCTGCGGGGTGACTCCTCAGACGGTGGTTTTGCGGTCAAAGCCACCGCTGATGATTACCCATTCCCCGGGGCACATGTTCATTACCGACCTCCGGGACGAAGACTTGTCGATTTTATGATGGCGGAGTAAAATGTCTACCGCTGGCGCATAATACTATTTCAGGAGGATTGTCACGGGCAAGAAAATCGATTTTAACTGTGATTTAGGAGAAAGCTTCGGTGCCTACCAGCTAGGCTTTGACGAGCAGTTGATGCCCTATATTTCCTCGGCCAATGTCGCCTGCGGATTTCACGCCGGGGACCCGGTGTGGATGCGGCGCACCGTCAGCCTGGCGGAGCAGTCACGAGTTGCTGTTGGGGCGCATCCCGGCCTCCCTGACCTCGTTGGTTTCGGACGGAGGGAGATGAAGGTAACCCCAGAAGAAGTCAAGCATTACGTCATCTATCAGGTGGGGGCACTACAGGCTTTTACCCGGACGAGGTCGCTGCAGCATGTCAAGCCGCACGGCGCCCTGTACAATATGGGCGTAGCCAACGAGGAAATCGCCAGGGCGGTCGCCGAGGGCGTACGGGAAGCCGATCAAAGACTAATACTGGTGGGGCTGGCCGGGTCGGTCTGGCTAAATGTCGGGCAGCAGCTTGGCCTGAAAGTAGCCAGCGAGGTCTTTGCCGACCGTGCCTTAAATCCGAATGGCACCCTCGTTCCCAGAAGCCAGCCCGGGGCGGTGATTAAAGACCCGGAAAAGGTTATTGCCGCCAGCCTAAAAATGGTCACCGAAGGCAAGACCACCGCGGTCAACGGGCAGGAAATCACGATTAGAGCTGATACCATCTGCCTGCATAGCGATACTCCCGGGGTGGTAGCCCTGGCCCGCGGCCTGAGAGAGAGGATGGAGGCGGCGGGAGTGACGGTGACGCCGATGAGCAATTTTCTCTGAATTACCAGCCATGATTTATGATGAACCACGGTTCCTGACCGGCGGCGACCGGGCCATTTTCGTTGAGTTTGGGGGTACCATTGACCCGCAAATCAACCGCAGAGTGCGCAACCTAGCACTGGTCCTGCAAAAAGAAGTTGTTCCCGGCGTTATCGAAACCGTGCCCACTTACCGGTCACTCCTCGTTTATTTTGAGCCACGGCAGATAAACGCCCAGCAATTGCGGGAAACCCTGTATCGGCTGGCACAATCACCGGAGGAAGGCGAGCTACGGAAACCGAGGCTAATCGAGGTTCCCACCGTCTACGGAGGCGAATATGGCCCCGACCTAGAATTCGTCGCCACTCATAATAGCCTCAGCATACCAGAAGTGGTGCGGCGTCACGCCGACACCCCATATCTTATTTACATGATTGGTTTTATCCCTGGCTTTCCCTACCTGGGGGGTATGTCGTCAAAGATAGCGGCGCCCAGACTGACGACCCCGCGGGTGAAGATACCCGCCGGGTCCGTGGGCATTGCCGACCGCCAGACTGGAATCTACCCGGCGGAAAGTCCCGGCGGTTGGCAGCTTATCGGCAGGACACCGCTAAAGCTTTTTGCCCCGACCCAAGAGCCTCCGGCGCTGTTTCAGGCCGGTGACTATCTACACTTTACCAGCATAACTCCGGAAGAGTTCACCCGTGTTAGGGAAGCGGTGACGCAGGGGGCATATTCCCTGAAAGAAACGACGATGGAATGAGGAGAGCATGGAAACCTTTGAGGTTATCCAGCCAGGACCACTAACCACCATTCAGGACCTAGGACGGTACGGCTACCAGCAGTACGGCATACCCCCGTCAGGCGCGCTGGATGATTACGCCTTCCGGGCAGGTAATCTTCTGGTCAGTAACGAGGAGAGTGCCGCCTCGCTTGAGATAACCTTATTCGGCTGCCAGTTACGCGTGCTCCAGGACACCGCGGTAGCCGTCACCGGGGCCGACCTGACGGCGACGCTAAACGGCAGTCCCATCCCCAGGTGGGAAACCGTACCGGTACACCGCAGGGAGATGCTCTCTTTTCCTCGCCTGAAAAGCGGTTGCCGGGCCTATCTGGCGATCGCCGGCGGCATAAATGTCCCCCGGGTGATGGGTAGCCGGGCCACCTATACCAAAGCTAGAATCGGTGGTCTTGAGGGCCGGGCGCTGCGGAAAGGAGACATCCTCCGGACGGCTGCGGCCAGGCCTCTCACCAGAAGAGCAAGAATTTCCGCCGCGCACCTGCCGGCATATGGTAGCCGGATTGAACTCAGGGTTATCCTCGGCCCGCAGGACGACTGTTTTACCGAAGGCGGTATCCACACCTTCCTCCAATCCGATTATACGGTATCTATTCAAGCCGACCGCATGGGCTATCGCTTAGAGGGCACACCGATACCGCACCGAAGAAAAGCCGATATCATTTCCGACGGTCTCCCTCTCGGTGCTGTTCAGGTACCGGGTGATGGTCTGCCGATAGTGCTACTGGCCGACCGGCAGACCACCGGCGGCTATACCAAGATTGCCACCGTAATTAGTGTGGATATCCCCGAACTAGCCCAGACGAAGCCAGGCGACCAAGTACGGTTCCGCCGAATCAGCGAGAATGAAGCCGTTACCGCACTCCAGGAATACGAACGTAAAATCCAGACGGCCAAAAACTCATCCGCCTGAACTTCCCGTCCGGGCAGCCGTTCAGATACGTCTTTTTCCTCGCCGCTGGCCATTAGCTGCCAAGCTAAACTAGCTATAGACCGGTAAAGACAACCACCAATACCAACCGTTGAACTTATGAGACTCTTGTTGATTTTTCGTCACGTTTTAATCGCCACAACTCAATCTTTTCTACACCATATGAAAGAGCTGACCACTGAGAACCAAGTGGGCCACTCTATATGCTAAACTGCCCTACAGACGGAAAATCGCAATACCCGTGGGAAGGAAGTGGGTATTGAAATACATCGACAAACCTGCTATTTTAATTAGCGATAGAGGCATCCTCTGTTTTGCCGTACGGAGACGGCAATTGAGATGCCAGAACCTACGGAGGTAGAGACACTATGGCAAAATTACTGTGGCAACCTACGGAGGCGCAAAAGAAGCAGGCCAATATGACCCGATTCACCAACTTCATCAATGAAAAGTACGGACTGAAAATTACTTCATACCACGGGCTGTATGACTGGTCGATTGACCAGCTGCCTGATTTCTGGGCGGCCATATGGGAATTTGTCCAAGTCAAAGCTTCTCGCCAGTATGACGAAGTGGTTACTGATTTAAGCCGGTTCCCCGGGGCGAAATGGTTTCCCAGTGCCAGGATGAATTTCGCCGAGAACCTGCTGAGACACCGGGATGACCATCTCGCTTTTATTTTCAAAGGAGAAAACCAGACATCGGCCAGAATAACCTATGCTGAACTCTATAATTCGGTGGTGCGCCTAGCCACGTCACTGCGCAGGATAGGAGTGAAGCCAGGGGATAGGGTAGCTGCTTACATGCCCAATTTAATCGAGACCGCCATCGCCATGCTCGCGGCAACGAGTATCGGCGCGGTATGGTCCTCTTGCGCCACCGACCTCGGCGCGCAAGCTGTAGTGGACCGCCTCGGTCAGATTGAACCAAAGGTCCTCTTCGCCGCTGACGGCTATATTTACAAGGGGAAGGTTTTTAATTCCCTAGCTAGCGTCGGCGAAATCAGCCGGGGAATTCCCTCCCTAGAGAAAGTTATCGTGGTCCACTACGCCGGCGAAAATTCGGGCATCAGCCATATTCCCAACGCGGTGTACTATGACCAGTGTATCGCCGTGGCCGAACCTCCCGGATTTCAATTCGAACAGCTGCCTTTTGAGCACCCCGCGTTTATCGTCTTCTCCTCGGGAACCACCGGCAAGCCAAAGTGCATGGTTCAAGGAGCCGGCGGCGTTCTCATCAATCATCTAAAAGAACTGATACTGCACGGCGACTTAAAACGAGAAGACACCATCTTTTACATCACCACCTGCAGCTGGATAATGTGGAACTGGCTGCTCAGCTCCTTGGCCGTAGGAGCGACTATCGTATTATACGACGGTAACCCGAATTACCCCAACGCGGGGGCTATGTGGCAACTGGTGCAGGAGGAAAAGATAACCATTTTCGGCACCAGCGCCACCTATATTAATTATTTGAAAAGTCAGGGAGATAAGCCGAAACGGCGTTACGATTTAACCTCGCTTCGGGAAATATCCCAGACCGGTTCCGCCCTCTCCGCGGAAGGATTTGAATATGTGTATGAAGCCATTAAATCCGACCTGCACTTTAATTCCATTTCCGGCGGCACGGAAATCCAGACCTGCTTCGCCAATGGGACGCCCACCCTCCCCGTGTATGCCGGCGAACTGCAGTGCTGGGCCCTGGGAGTAAAAGGGAGGTGCTATAACGAGAAAGGCAAGGCCGTCATTGACCAGATGGGAGAGTTGGTCTGTGAAACGCCTATGCCTTCCATGCCGCTTTATTTCTGGAACGACCCGAAAGGCGAGAAGTACAAAGAAGCTTACTTCAGTGTTTACCCGAATGTCTGGCGTCACGGAGACTATATCCTTATTCACGGTGATACCCGAGGGATAACTTTCTTTGGCCGCTCTGACGCTGTCTTAAAACCTTCGGGAGTCCGTATCGGTACCGCGGAGATATATTATCAGGTGGAGAAACTAGCGGAGGTGGCCGATAGCCTAGCCATCGGGCAGGAGTGGCAGGGCGACCAGCGTGCCATTCTCTTCGTAAAGCTGGCGGCCGGGCACAGCTTAACCGAGGAATTAAAGGATAAAATTAAAAAGACCCTCCGTATAAATGCTTCCCCACGACATGTCCCAGCCCGAATTATCGAAGTGCCGGATATTCCTTATACCCACAACATGAAGAAGGTAGAAATGGCCGTCACCAACCTAGTGCACGGCAAGCCGGTACTGAATAGAGACGCACTGGGTAACCCGCAGTCACTAGACTATTACCAGAGCTTACTCCCCGAGTTGCAGAAAGAATGACCGTGATGGTGTGCGTCCGTCGGTGGCCGGTTATCCGGCGTACCTAGATATTATGAAGTCTATTTAGCCACTGATAGCTAACGCCGACTCCTCGGGAAACAGCGGTCGGGCATAGGGCGCCGCCTCACTACCGATGTGGCTCCGGACGATGGTGGCCTCGGCAACTTTATCTCTAACCAGAACTTGGACCTTCTGTCCCTCCCGCAAATCAGCATCCAGATAAGCCAGACATATCACTCTTTTGTCAGTTTCCGTACCGGGCCTAGCCCGAATACCGACACCCTCGACCCTCCAGTAAGGGACCACTGTCCCGCTGGTCACCTGCCCCGCGAGTTTCTCCCTGACATACACCGGGCAACCCGCCCGGGCCACACTGTCGCCGCAGACCAACACGGGAAAGATGGTCCTAGGAACCAGCCACTTCTCTTCCGGTATCTCCAATCGACCTTCCTGCCTCAGTATTATTTCCTGGAACTGCTGCCTCAGTGCTTCCCGTCCCACAAACTCACCTTTGATGCCACCAAAGCTGATGGCAACACTAGCTACGGGCAGAGCCAGCGCCGGAATCTCTTTGCCATCCGTATCCTTTCCCAGCTCATGGCCGTACAGCGGCAGCCCGGCTTCCAACCTCAACGTATCTCTAGCGCCAAGTCCCACCGGGACAACACCTTTCCCACTTCCGGCAGCCAGCAGTTCGTCCCACAGGCGCACGGCAATATCCGCCGGTAGAAATAGTTCGAAACCTACTGGCTCGCCGGTATATCCGGTCCGCGACAGGTATATCCGAGTGCCGAATATCTCGGTAGTGGCCAGGTTATTCCTCGTTGGCCCAATAAGACTTCTGATATCACCCAGGACGGCTTCCAGCGCGGCTTTGGTCCTCGGCCCTTGCAGGGCCAGCATGGCCATTTTCCCCGTATGATCTTCCAAGACCAGCCCAGGGAAATTCGGCTGGAACTTCTGGAGCCACAGCCAGTCCTTTTCCGCATTGGCGGCATTGACCACCAGGATATATTCTTTTTCGCCCACTCTATAGAGATAAGCGTCGTCAATCGCCCCGCCACTTTCGTTCGGTATCATGGTGTACTGGGCCTGCCCCGGCACCAAGGCCGCCGCATTATTGGTCAAGACACATTGCAGAAAGGGTAAGGAATCCCGACCACCAATCCAGAACCGGCCCATATGGGAAATGTCGAAAAGACCACCCGATTTTCGCGTCGCCAGGTGCTCCGCAAATATTCCTGACGGATAACTAATGGGCATCTCCCAGCCGCCAAACTCTACCATCCTGGCGCCGAGCCTGAGGTGCGTTTCATATAGCGGAGTATGTTTCATTTTTTCTCACACTGATTACAGAGGTTATAAAGAAAAGGCCACTCGTTAGCTAACACTTAGCGCGCGATTTAAGGAAAGCTAGCACTAGAAATATAGAATTGTGATAATGAACCAGCGACACTCAAGCCTAAATCAAATCGGTGTCATATATCGCCCTCTACGGAGCTGACTACCCCGGGAGGTTGAAACAATGTCCTCGCCTCCATAAACAAACCGGCCATCATTTTACCATAAACAATACACGGAGAAAAAGGGGGAATTCTTCCCACGAGGTAACGTAACAGGTAATTATGCCGCCTAGAAATTTTCGTTATAGCTGGTTAATGCCCTAATAACCAGCCGCCCACTCACCGGGCCACGGTACCGGCAATAATGACTGAAGGTATAGTGCCATAACTGGGACCAAGTAAATTTTACAGGTCAGCTATTCTGCTCCCTGTATCAGTTGTATTGTAAAATTACCAATCCGGCGGGTGTCGAAATGAGCCGTACTACTGCCAGAGGCAGCCGGCGCTTTTCCTTCGGAAATAACTGAGGCCCCTTTCCCGACCATTTTAGCCTTCTCTGCTTCAAGGTTATCCACCGCGAAGGCAAAGTGCTGAACGCCCTCACCTTGTTTATCCAGAAACTCCTGGCATACTTCGGCGAAAGCCTGGAGTGACGGACTACGTGATTCTCCTTCGAGAAGCTGAATAAATTCAATCGGCAACGAATCTATTTCGACAAACTTAGCTTTAAACGGAGGCCTTTCATCGGGTACTTCGACTTCACGTCCGATTTTGGCTATACCTAAGGACTGATAATACCCAACCGCCTTATCTATATCCCTTACGATTACTCCTATGTGATGTAGTTTCCAATTCGCCATGATATTCCCTCCTTTTATTTATTAAGGGTACCATCAACCGCATAATGTCTAGAGGTTACCGACACCTTTTCCCACCAGCACTCACCTGATCCATTATGTATGCTATTTCAAGATTATTTCCCTTCAGACAAGCTAGATTATACTCCTATTTGACAGTTTATCAATACCTGAAAAAAGGTTCCAATAAATCATGGTTGATTAAGAGAGGTAAGTAAAATAGTAACCAGAGCAAAAAGTAAAGTGAAGGATAAAACAAAAATGTAACTGCTAACCACGACTTAATGGATATTAGCAATCAGTTAAGAACCACTATAGGGCGAAGCCCCTCTCAAAGGATTACACAACGTCACCCCCATACCTTTTAGCATTAAAATAGCCGCCGGTGTGGTAAAATAAGGTATGAGTCAATATCTTCATTATGAAACTCTCAGACAAAAGGACTACCATCAGTCAAGCTCCTAGAGAAGATCTGGGATTAGGCCACCGAAATGGCAGCTCATGAAAGGACAGGGGCTAACCTAAGATATACGGGTTAGCCTCCGTTTATTTTTGGAGCAAGGGTTGTTCCCGGACAATAAAAGCGAGAAGAAAAATTAACCGTATCTTTAATAATAAATTATTTCATTAAGAAAAGGAGGCAGAACAAATGCCAAAACAAACTATTCCCTATCCGCCTTTAGACACCCCCGCGGTTCTAATCGACATGGATAAACTGGAGGCAAACATCAAGGAAATAGCGCAGGCAACGACGGAAGCGAGGGTCAAGCTACGACCCCACGTTAAGATTCACCAGTGCCCAGAGATAGCCAAGATGCAGATAGAAGCCGGGGCCTGCGGCATCGAAGTGGGCCTGATAGACCAAGCAGAGGTAATGGCCGAGGCAGGTATAAACGATATAATCGTCGCCCATCCCTTTTACGGTGAGCGCAAATTTGAAAAGGCCAAAAAGCTTGTTGCCAGACCAGGCCTCAAACTAGCTATCGTGGTGGATATGGTGGAACAGGCGGAAGGTCTTTCCCAAATCGGCCAGGCGGTGGGCAAAAAAATCCCGGTACACATGAAGATAGATACCGGTGCAAAGCGCTACGGTGTCTTACCGGGCGCGCCGACACTAGAGCTGGCCCGGAAACTCAGCAAGCTGCCGGGTATCGAGCTGGTGGGTATTTACGGACACGAGTCGTCCGGTCAAACAGTCCCCACCGCAGAAGGCGTTACCAAAGTAGCCCTTGAGGTCGGGACAATACTATGCGAAATGGCGTGTCTTCTCCGTGGAGAAGGCTTCAATATTAAAGATGTCGCCACCGGTGCTTCACCGACCGTCTTTGCCGCCTGCCGCTGGATAAAAGAGGGCGTGCTTAAAGAAATAACCGAAATTCACCCAGGGCAGCGTTTCATTGGCGATATTACCTACAGTTACTCATACGGTTGTACTCGTGACCGATGCGCCCTTACCTTACTGACCACGGTAGTGAGCACCTCACATCCAACTCACGTAATTGTTGATGCCGGCTTCAAAGCTCTGGGCGGTGAATCTATAATCGGGCGCCGGGATACCCCGGGTTTCTTCTGGAACGACCTGCCCAGTTTTGGCCCGATTAAGGGACGCGACGACCTATGGCTGGGAAGAGTAGCTGCCGAAAGCGGTTGGCTTTACTACAAAGAAAACGCCAAAAAACTCACCCTTGGCGAGCGGCTGGAAATTATACCGAACAGCGCTTCCCTCGCCTTCAATATCCACGATAAAGCGTACGGGGTGAGAAACGGGGTCATAGAGCGAGAGTTCTCGATTACCGGGCGGGGACGCGGCACTTAGACCACGGATACAAGGTTATCCTACAGGCATTAAAGTAAGGAGGTTAGCAGGTATCATGGAACAAGTGGCTAAAAACATAGACAGACTGGTCACCGTCGCGGCGGGAATGGGTTACCACCCTGACCGCTGGATTGTGCCGGCACTGTATGAAGGTGCAGCGGAAAAACTCGGTGGCAAACCGATAAGCCTGGTGGCGACCCAGAGGATAATTGAACAGGTCAAAGAAGGTAATAGCGTGGTACTGGTGGACCAGTTTGGCTACCTACCCAATATGCCCTACGGAGAGACTGACGGTCCGCTTGGTGTAGCCAGTCTGGCCCGGGCGGTTAGATTCGGCCTGAAGGCACTCCCGGTGCTGGTGACTGGACCCAAGGACATAAATGTCGCCCGCCAGACCACCCAAGCGGCCGGCCTGAATGTCTTGCAGTACGGTGAAGCTAAAGAAATAAAGACCGCCTGTGCCGGGGAAATAACTTTTCCAGTAGTGGATGAAGGCGAGAGCGCAAAGGTTGCGGCCAAGATACTAGACGAGTGTACTCCCAAGGCGGTAATCTCCGTGGAGACCATAGGCCCCAATAAAAAAGGCGTGAAACATTCCTTCAGCGGCTTCGATGCCGGAGCGAAGGATAAGCTGCCCGGCCTAGAGCATCTTTTTTATGAGGCGAGCGCTCGAGGCATACTAACCATAGGAGTGATTGACCGGGGAAACGAACTGGGCAGCGGGACGATAGAAGAAACCGTGAGGGAAATTACCCCCTACGCCGATGTTTGCCAGTGCCCTTGCAAAGCGGGAAGTGCCTGCGCGGTGAAAACGGATATCGTTTTCCCGGCTTCTATCTCCAACTGGGGCGCTTATGCCATCTCGGCCATGATGGGGTATCTGCTCAAAAAACCGGAGATTCTCCAGAACGAAGAGACCGAGTGGCGAATGCTGGACGCCTCTATCAAGGCCGGCGCCATAGATGGGATTGTCGCCCAGCCCGTTATGTGCGTGGACGGCCTAGGGGTGAAAGCCCACCAGGGACTCATCACCCTACTGCATACCATCGTGAAAAACGCACTCAGTGGTACGTAGGCCGACTGACCTACCCTCATATAATATGCCACCTAAAATATTAGAATTCCTGGTATTACAGCCGGCAAGATAGCCACAGGAATTGAGTAAGTCCTGCAATGAGATTACCATGAAGACGACACTCAAGATTACTGAAATACTCTCCACGCCCATGGTCTATTTCCCGATGTAGTCCGGCGGTCAGCGCCAGCAACCTTTAATCGGGTATTCCGGTTATGGCGCGTCGTCATTTTCCCCACCATCTCGCCGCGGCTTGAGTAATCCTCCCGATAGGTGTAATCTAGTAGAGGTCGCATTAGCCGACTGTAAAGTAAACTTATAAGAGGCGTGAACTATGAATGCTCGGGAACGTTTTCTGGCCCTGATGAATTTCCAAGAGGTAGACCGGAACTTCGTCTGGGAATTCGGTTACTGGGGGGGCACCGTCCGCCGCTGGTATCAGGAAGGCATGCCCCTGGTGAAAGGGCTTTCAGAAAAAGTGTACGACGGCACTGGCACGTTTGCCGAGATTACCGGTGTCCCTCTGAAACGATACACCGCCCATGACGTTCACGACTACTTCAAGATGGACCCTTATCTGGTACGTATTCCGTTAAACATCGGGGCTTATCCCGCCTTTGAAGAAAAAGTCATCGAGGACCACGGTGACTGGTATATTTGGCAGGACTATGACGGCTGTATCCGTAAAGACCTCAAGGGCCGGAAAACCCTACCCACTATCGTCGGCGGTCCGGTAAAGACCCGGGAGGACTGGGAGCGCCTCAAGGCAGAAAGGCTACGCCCTACTTTGGAGGGCAGGTTACCGGATAACTGGCAGCAGCTAGTGACCGAATATAAAAACCGGGACTACCCCGTAGGGCTGGGGCAACTTCACGGGTTCTTCGGCACGCCCCGGTATTTGATGGGGGTGGAGAAACTACTCACCGCATATTACGACGACCCTGAAATGATGAAGGACATGAACCTTTACCTAGCCGACCTCTGGATAGCCCTTTTTGAGAGGGTACTCAAAGAAGTGGCGGTAGATGCTGTCTTTATCTGGGAAGACATGTGCTACCGAGGAGGTCCTTTAATCTCCCCGGAAATGTTCCGGGAGTTTATCCTGCCCGGCTACAAAAAATTAACCGCCTTTCTGAGGGGCTACGGGGTCAATATTGTCCTCGTGGACTCCGACGGTGATGTCTGGAAACTACTGCCGCTCTGGATTGAGGGGGGTGTCACCGCCGTCTATCCTTTTGAAGTCGCCGCGGGCATGGACGTGGTCGAGGTACGTAAAGCCTACCCCAAGCTGGGCATTCAAGGCGGCATTGACAAGCGGGCGCTTATCCAAGGTAAAGAAGCGATTGACCGGGAACTGGAAGTCAAGGTCCCTTTCATGCTCGAGCGCGGAGGCTATATCCCCACCATTGACCACCTAGCCTCCATGGACATCAATCTTGAGAACTTCAAGTACTACCGCGAAAAGTTAAACCAGATGATAAAAAAGCAGGCCAGAGTCTGGGACCGGGACTAAAGCCTACCGCCCCTGACCAGCCGACTATACTTTTAGCTGCCAGAAACTGGTCAACTGCTGGAAATCAACCATGCCGCTCTCGGCGATGCTCTCTACTTCAATACCGGCCTCGACGGCGGCGGCCACCGGATTCAGTCCACCGAGCAGTACCATGCCTACCCGGTCCATGCCTATCGGTATCTGGCACACCGGCTCACTGGTATTACCCAGGACATAAACCGCGCTGATGCCCGCCTCTTTAAGCGCGTCGATTACTTCCTGGGCAACTGCCCGGGAAGGCGCCGGTATCTCGCGAAAGTTGGCCAGTATCTTGCCGTTACCGGCCCCGGCGGCCGCACCAACGTCCGTCATCCTAGCACGGATATACTGCTCAGACGGGTCCAGTGAGGTGCCGGCATAGTTGATTATGGCGACAAAGCGCCTCGGCTTGGCATCTCTGACTTCAAGCACACCGCCAAATCTGGACTCAACCGGAATGCCGGCCTTCAGCAATACCCCGTTGGTCACCACGCTGCAGACCGTGGCCAGACCAATCTTACCCTTCGGGACAACCACGGAGCCAAGCTTTCCGCCTTCCGGCGCAGTGGCGACAAGTTCGCTGACACACAAGCCAGCCTGAAACACGGTACCCATCACCGCCACGGCCTCTTGGTAATGATCCCGGTTAATAAGCGAGGTGTTTATCGGGACCTGACCGGTCCTCTTCCGCGGGTTAAAAGTAGTGTGGAAGGCGAGAAGCTCGAGCTTCTCGTGTATAAAGCCAATCTGTTCCGGCGCCAGCGCTACCTTGAGCTCCTCCAGACCCCGGGCGGTAAGCATTCTACCGCCGCGGCCCAGCGGTTGAGTGAAGTCCCGTTCATCGGTTATCTTCAGATGATAACGAATGGCCCTCTCGCTCAGGAAAATCCCGTGACGCTCGAGCTCCCGGGCAATGGTGACTGACCCCAGTGGCTCGGTGGACTCACTCAGTACCTTGAGTATGGAAATAACCTTTCTTTCCGTCTCAAAGCTGGTAGCTTGCACCATTCAATTTCCCTCTCAGAGGTTCAGTTCACAACACTGGCAGGTATTTGTTCAGTTCGTATTCGGTTACCTGAGTGCGGTACTGGTCCCACTCAATCTTCTTGTTTTCGACGAAAGCGGAGAAAACATGGTCACCCAGGGCTT
>NZCW01000027.1 GCA_002688435.1 Dehalococcoidales bacterium | reverse complement strand
TTTATTGCCCATGTATTTTTTCCACACCGCCTCTTTGACAGCCTTAGGAATTCTAGCCATTTTACCCTCCCTAAAGGTATTTTCATATCAGGTGATTGTGCCATATTCCTATACTGTAGTGTCAATCACAACAGAGGAGAACCAACAACAGCTATAAATAGACAAGTCGACCGCGGCGGTTTATAATTTAGCTAACACATCGGTCACCGCACTAAGGGAAGGAAAGCCATTAAACCTCTGAGCTATACCCAGATTTCCCAGTACCAGAGCTGCCCTCTGAACTACAAGCTGCAGTACATTGATGGTCTGGAGACAAAGAAGAAGTGGTATTTCAGCTTCGGCCAGACATTACACCTCTGTGCCAAACACTTTTTTAAAGTGAAGGTGCCACCGCCACCTTCACGGGATGAACTTTTGCGGTTCTATGAGCAGAAATGGCTGCCTATGGGCTACGAGTCAGCCGAAGAAGAAGCCAGCTACAAGACCTACGGCAGAGAAATTCTAACCAAGTTTTGGGAAATTCACTACGCCGATTTCCGCATGCCGCTGGCCGTGGAAAGGATGTTTTACGTCGACATCAACGGGATAAAACTGAGAGGTTACATCGATAGAATAGACAAGTCAGACAGCGGCGGGCTGTCCATAGTCGACTACAAAACCAGCAAAGAGTTATTCACCACCGATGATCTGGGCAAGGACCTCCAGTTGACACTGTACCAGTTGGCCACGGAGCAGCTCTGGCAGCTTCCAGTGGAGAAACTTACTCTCTACCACATGAGGTCAAATACTCCCTGCAGTTGCGGGCCACGGGACAAAAAACGATTGGCCCAGACGGAACAACTGGTGCTGGCAGTGGCTGAAAATATCGCCAGCCAGAAGTTCCCCGCCACCGAGAACCAGTACTGCCCTTGTGATTTCCCAGAGCACTGTCCTTACTACCGCCAGCAATACGCGGCCGCCGCACTGGAACCACCTTGGCAGGCGACCCTGCCCGGTATAACCATAGACGACGCCGTAGAGCAATACGCCTCTCTCCAGGAACGGATAAAAGAGCTCCAGCTGGAGCTTGATAAGTTAAAAGAGATGATAATCGGCTACTGCCAGGCGAAGGGCTTAAACCGCGTTTTCGGCAGTAAGCACGCCATCACCTACAAACTCGTGGAAATGACTGGCTTCAGCGAGGATAAAGTCAGAGCGCTGCTGGAGCCGGAAGGACTGTGGGAACGGCTGTTGAGCTTTAACCCATCACGGATGAAACAGCTCATCACCGATGAGGAAATCGCCGTAGACACCAGAAAGAAGCTAGCAACATTACGGCAGGTCATTTCTACCTCACCCCAGCTACGGGTTAAAAGCTGGAGGAAGAACCTTAACCTGCCGGCACCGGCCCGGCGTCAATGAGAACCGGGACACGAGAGGAGAATATCATGTCTACCGATAATAAAGACTGGGAAAAGAAGCTCCACCTCTCTGGCTGGATTCTCTTTTTAGTCTGCGCCTTTTTTTTCATCGCCTCGGGTTTATCGAACGGTGACCTGATGAGCCTGGTCGGCAGCTTCATCTTCCTCGCCGGCTGCGTGGTCTTCATTATTCCTCTGTTAGCCAAAAGAAAACGAGGTAAAGACAGATAAGATCTCGCCTCTCACTATGCTATACTTTAGAGAGAAACCGCGACTAAAAGGGCGTTAGATGGCAAGCCTCGATGCAGTAAAGAAAACAATCGGGCAGCTGAGAGTGGAAATCAACCATCATAACTACCGGTATTACGTGCTGGACAGCCCTAAAATCAGCGATACCGAATATGACAGGTTAATACGGAAGCTGAAGCGACTGGAAGATCAGTACCCGCAATTCCTAACTCCGGACTCCCCCACGCAGAGGATCGGCGCCGCCCCAGTGGAAGCCTTCGGCGTTATCGAACACCTGTGGCCACTACTCTCCTTGGGCAATGTTTTCTCCAAGGAAGAACTGCTGGCCTGGTACACCCGGACGACCAAGCTACTGGGCGGGGCGCAGTTTAACTTTGTCGGGGAGCACAAGATTGACGGACTAGCCGTGGCCCTGACCTACGTCAACGGACAGCTGGCCACCGGCGCCACCCGCGGCGACGGTCTCCATGGTGAGGACATCACTCAGAACCTGAGGACCATTAGAAGTATCCCCTTCTCCATATCCGGGGAGGTACCACCCCGCTTTGAGGTACGGGGAGAAGTCTTCCTGCCCCGAGCCGGTTTCACTAAATTAAACCAGGAACGAGCCGCCGAAGGGCAGCCGCTATTCGCCAACCCGAGAAATGCCGCCGCCGGCTCGATACGCCAGCTTGACCCCCGCATTACCGCCCGGCGCCCGCTGGACATTTATATTTACATGCTAGGTTATGCCGAAAACAAAACAACCCCGGAAACCCACTGGGAGACGATGGAATATTTAAAATCACTCGGCTTCAAGGTAAACCCGAATAACCGCCGGCTCACCGGCATTGAGCAGGTGGTCGAATATTACCGCACGTGGGAGAAAGAACGGGAAAGCCTCCGGTATGAAGCTGATGGCATCGTGGTCAAGGTAAACCAGCTCAACCTCCAGAAAAGACTGGGAGATATCGGGCGCGAGCCGCGCTGGGCAATAGCCTACAAGTTCCCCGCCGTTCAGGGCACCACTCGCCTTCTCAAGATTGGCATCAGTGTCGGCCGAACGGGCACCTTTAACCCCTACGCCGTCCTAGAACCAGTCTCGGTAGGCGGGGTGACCATCAAGCAGGCCACCTTGCACAATGAAGACGACATCCGGCGTAAGGACATCCGCATCGGTGATACCGTCATTGTCCAACGGGCAGGGGAAGTAATCCCGGAAGTCATCGGCCCGGTAAAAAGCCAGCGTCGTGGCGGGGAAAGAGAATTCAGCCTCCTAGAAGAGGTTTTCAATAAAGAGAAGGGGCAGCCGGTATGTCCGGTCTGCGGGGACGAGGTGGTCAAGCCGGAAGGCGAAGTAATGTATTACTGCGCCAATACCGCCTGTCCCACCCAAGCACAACAGCGGATTGAGCACTTTGTCTCTCGAAGGGCCATGGACATCAGGGGCATCGGGGAAAATCTGAGCGCCCTGCTGCATGAGAAAGGACTAGTCAGGGACGCCGCTGACCTATACTATCTTAAAGATAAGCAGGAGCAGCTTCTCGGCCTAGAGAAGATGGCAAAAAAGAGTGTGACCAATATACTCAACGCCATTGAGCAAAGTAAAGACAGGCCACTATCTAGGGTTATCTTTGCCTTGGGCATACGCCACATCGGGGAGGAGACGGCGGAAACCCTGGCCAGAGAGTTTCACAGCCTTGACGAGCTGGCTGAGACCTCTAGAGAGCAGCTGATATCCATTCTGACCATTGGCCCTAAAATCGCCGACAGCATCACCGCCTTCTTTCGCCAGGCAGAAAACCGTGATATTATTGAGAGATTAAGAAAAGCCAAAGTCCGGCTGGCGGAAAAAGCAGCTAAAGCAAAGGTGCGGACACTATCCGGCGTGGAGTTTGTCCTCACCGGTACCCTGAACACCTTCCCCAGACAGGAAGCGGAGGCCAAGATAAAAGCCCTCGGCGGTACCACGGGCAAAAACGTTACCCAGAAGACTACCTACCTAGTGGTCGGCGTTGACCCTGGCTCAAAGCTGACCAAAGCCCAGCACATGGGTACCAAGATACTAAACGAAACAGAATTACTCATCCTCCTAGGGAATAAAAGATAAGCCTAAAGGGGTGTCTAATAGGAGCAAAGCCTTTCTTCTAATCCTTCCCCTCCCTTTGTAAGGGAGGGGATAAAGGGGGCGAGTTAATTAATAATCCTATGAAATTAATCGTTGGATTAGGTAACCCGGGACGGGCTTACGCCCATAACCGCCATAACATCGGTTTCATGTGCCTGAGGCACTTCGCCCGGGTACGAGACATACGCCTAGATAAAAAACAAGGCCAAGCTCGTACCGGCACCGGCGAAGTTACCGACAGTAAACTGACGTTGGCCCGACCCCAGACCCATATGAACTTAAGTGGCCAAGTGATAAGTCGACTGGTAAACAAGTTGAGTATCAGCCTCAATGACCTTATTGTTATCCATGACGATCTTGACCTGCCGCCGGGTAAAGTTCGCCTCCGCCAGGGCGGCAGTTCCGGCGGGCACAAAGGCGTCGATTCCATCATCACCCACCTGAGAAGCCCAGACTTTCTCCGCATCCGAGTGGGCATCGGCCGACCATCGGTGACCGAAGACACCGTCAGAAACAAGGAAGTCGAGATTATCGACTATGTGCTCAGTGATTTCACCTCCGAGGAATGGAAAAACATGAATAAGATCATACCCGAGGTCAGTAAAGCTATCCTCTGCCTCCTTCACGAAGGCTTGACCACCACCATGAACAAATACAATTAGACTTTGCCAGATTTAAGGACTAAGTGATATAATTATGGTAACTGTATTCCCAAAATGAAAAAAGAGAAACTGTTTATTGCCGTAATTGGCGGTAACGAAAGCTCGCCGGAGGAACTAAACGCCGCGGAAGAAGTCGGCCGTGAACTAGCTAAGCAGGGAGCGGTCATAGTCTGCGGCGGGTTGGGTGGCATCATGGAAGCCGCCTGTCGGGGAGCCAGTGCGGAGGGCGGGGTAACCGTTGGCATTCTCCCTGGTGATATCCGCCGGGCGGCCAACCCCTATGTTCAGATTCCCATCGCTACCGGCCTAGGCCAGGCTAGGAATGTCATCGTCGTTAAATCGGCCCAAGCGGTTATCGCCATTGGCGGGAGCTACGGTACCCTTTCCGAGATAAGCCATGCCCTGCAAAACGATATCCCGGTCATCGGCCTGAACACCTGGTCGCTGTCCCGAAAAGGCCAAGCGGACACCGCCATTATTCCTACCCAAGACCCCGTCAAAGCGGTGAGAAAAGCTATCAGCTCAATTACCGGCCGATAAAACTAATAAACAGAGTTACGATTTTAAAAATGTCAACCATTAAGCAGGTAAAAGCTGGAGAGATACTGGACTCTAGAGGCAATCCGACGCTGGAAGTAGCGGTAGAGCTATCCGACGGCACGACAGGCCGAGCGGCGGTGCCCTCCGGAGCCAGCACCGGTAAGTATGAAGCGGTAGAGCTGCGGGACGGAGATAAAGCTAGATTTAACAGACTGGGCGTCCTCCGGGCAGCCAGCAACGTAAATGAAGATATCGCAGCAGCGATTACCGGGATGCCAGCCGCCGAGCAGTCCACCATTGACCATAAGCTGATTGAACTTGATGGCACAGATAACAAATCGCACCTAGGGGCCAATGCCATCCTGGGGACATCATTGGCTGTAGCATGGGCCACCGCCAACCAGCTTAAGACGCCGCTTTACCACTATCTCGGAAGAGCCAACAGCTACACTTTACCCGTGCCGCTGATGAACATTCTTAACGGCGGCAAGCACGCCGCCAACTCCACCGACTTTCAGGAGTTCATGGTGGCACCGGCCGGCGCCACTAGCTTCCGCCATGCCCTGCAAATAGGCGCCGAGGTCTACCAGTCCCTGAAAAAAGTACTGAAAGGGAGAGGGCTGGACACCAATATCGGTGACGAGGGTGGCTTTGCCCCTTCTTTACCTTCGAACCAAGACGCCATTGAGGCAGTCCTATCCGCCATTGAAAAAGCGGGCTATAAGCCAGGTAAGGACTGCTATATTGCCCTGGACCCGGCCTCAAGCGAGTTCTTCCAGGACGGTAAATATATCCTATCCCGGGAAGGCGCCTCGCTAAGCTCGGCAGAAATAGTTGATTATTATGTCAAGCTGGCAGCCGACTATCCTCTCATCAGCATTGAGGACGGTATGGCCGAGGACGATTGGGACGGCTGGCAGCTCATTACGAAAAAGCTAGGCCGCCGCGTACAGCTAGTCGGTGATGACCTCTACACCACCAACGTCAACCGCCTCGGCCGGGGTATCAACCTGAAGGCGTCCAACTCCATTCTCATCAAGCTCAATCAAATCGGCACGCTCACGGAGACCATTGACGCCATCAAGTTAGCCCAGCAGGCCGGCTGGACGGCAATAGTTAGCCACCGTTCCGGAGAGACTGAAGACACTACTATCGCCGACCTAGCGGTAGGCTTGAATGCCGGGCAGATTAAAGCCGGTGCTCCCTGCCGCTCGGAACGCACCGCCAAATATAACCGCCTCCTTCGGATAGAAGATGAGCTGGGGAGAAACGCCCGCTTTGCCGGCATGGGAGCTTTTTATAATTTAAAACGATAGCAAAAAATTATTATCAATGATTCGATACTTATACCAAGGAGAGTTAACATGATAACCAGGGTAGGCATCAACGGTTTCGGACGCATCGGCAGACTGACCTTCCGCACAATCAACCAGTACCAGAAAGAAAAACTGGAAGTGGTAGCGATCAATGACCTCACCGACACCAGAACGAACGCCCACCTGCTGAAATGGGACAGCACCTACGGTCCCTACCTTGGCAAAGTAGCCGCCGGCGAGGGCGCCATTATCATTGACGGTAAAGAGACAAAAGTGCTCTCCGAACGTGACCCGGCCAACATCCCCTGGCGAGACCACGGCGCAGACATCGTCATCGAGTCAACCGGGCTGTTTACCGACGCTACCAAAGCGGCAGCCCATCTGCATGGCGGTGCCAAGAAAGTGATAATTTCCGCCCCAGCGAAAAATGAAGATGTGACCATTGTCCTCGGTGTCAACGAGGACAGGTATGACCCAAAGAAACATAAAGTTATCTCCAATGCCTCCTGCACAACCAATAGCATTGCCCCGCTGGTCAAGGTGTTGCAGCAGAACTTCGGCTGTACCAAAGGGTTAATGACTACCATTCACGCATATACCAATGACCAGAAAATACAGGACATGGTCCATAAAGACCTACGCCGGGCTCGAGCCGCCGCGGTGAATCTTATCCCGACCACCACCGGTGCCGCCTACGCCGTTAGCCACGTTATACCTGAACTCAAGGGTAAGCTTCACGGCATGGCCTTCCGGGTACCGATAGCCACTGTCTCCGTCGTTGATTTCGTGGCTAACTTAGAGAAAAAAGTTACCGTGGAACAGGTAAATAAGGCGTTCCAGACCGCCGCTGAGGGGCCTTTAGCCGGCATCCTAGAATTCTGCCGGGAACCTCTGGTCAGTTCGGACTTCATCGGCAACCCGGCCAGCTCCATTGTTGACGCCCTCAGCACTATGGTGCTTGCCGACAATATGGTCAAAGTCATTGCTTGGTATGACAATGAATGGGGCTACAGCTGCCGCCTAGCCGACCTAGCGACCTATATCGCCGATAAGGGACTTTAAGCGGATAATACAACCGGTCCATAAAGTAAGGAGGCTATTTTTTAGTAGGCTGACTCTCTACCTGCTATCTATGCGTGCGACTATACCTAACTGACTAGCCTCAGCGTGCCGCCTCAGATAATTGACATCGGCGGTCAATAATGCCAAAATATAGTTAACTAATATTAAGAGGTAAGATGAAACTAATAATCGTTGGTTTTGGGCAGTGCGGCGGCCGGATTGCAGATGAGTTTGCCCGATTAAACCGAAAAGCACGCGGCCAGCGCGGTATTGATATTATTACCGGTGCCTTCGCCGTTAATACCGATGTTGCCGACCTGAGCGGGTTAACCAAGATAAAACCCGACTACCAGCACCGTATTCTCATCGGAGGCCGCAAGACCGGTGGCCACGGCGTCGGTAAGATAAATGAGCTTGGAGCGGAGATAGCCCGGGAAGATGGCGATAAGGTTATCGAGACCATCAGGTCCAGCCGCCAATTCTCTGAGGCAGATGCCTTCTTACTCGTCGGCGGCGCTGCCGGCGGCACCGGTTCCGGCTCCGTGCCGGTAATCGCGCAATACTTGAAAGAACGCTACGTAGACAAGCCGATATACACCCTTATCGTCCTTCCATTCGAGCATGAAGAAGCTACGGAAGAAAGGACGGTGTATAACGTCGCCACTTGCCTTAAATCCGCTTATCTGGTGGCCGATGCCGTATTTCTGGTTGACAACCAGAGGTACGTGATGAAAAGTTCCCCCATCAGAAGCAACCTAGCCAAAATCAATACCCTGATAGCCGCACCGTTTTACAATTTACTCTGCGCCGGCGAGGAGAAGAAACACAAGTACATCGGAGCCAAGATACTTGACGCCGGTGATATTATCCAGACGGTAGCCGGATGGACCGTAATCGGCTACGGTCAATCACAGATTTCGTTCGCCAAAGGTATCTTCAAGCGGACACGCGATTTCAGAAACAAGGCTACCGAAACCCAGAAAGGGACGCAAACCATGGATGAGGCTATAAGTGGGTTATCACTCAAGTGTAACCCTATTGATTCCAAACGAGCCCTGTATCTTGTCTCGGCACCGGCCAAGGAGGTAAACGTAGACTTAATTAAGGAACTCGGCACTTACCTGAAAGGCCTGGCTCCAGAAGCTATAATAAGAAGCGGTGATTACCCCAGGGAAGGCGGCTCGCTGGACATTACCGTAATCCTTTCCGAACTCAGTGACGTGGAAAAAATCAGAAACTACTTCACTAAAACAATCAGCCTCATTTCCACTCTTAAAAAGAGACAGGAAGGAATGGAGCGTAAAGATAAAGGAATTGAAGTTACCTTAAAGGATATACCTTCCCTTTTATAACGGTCAGAACAAGCCCGCCCGCTCCGCCAATCGAGATACCGGTTCCATCCCGATCAAGCTGGCTGATAGTTAGTTTCTACTAATTACCTTGAGAGCTTAGCGTAGATATTCCAAGCCTGCTCTATAGTTTCATCGCGGAATTGCCAGGCCTGCGTTATGGCTTCATCCCGCGTCATCCGGGCTGCCTCAACACTCGCCTCACAGGCTCTCTCGGCTTGCTTTTTAGCCTCCTTAAAAGTCCTTTCCGCGCTCGCTACCGCCTCGTCGCGACTCTTCAAGGCCTGCGCAACAGCTTCATCCCGAGTGGCTAAAGCCTGCCTGGTACTCTCATCAAAAGTATTCTGGGCCTGCTTCTCCGCTCTTTTATAAGTCTTAGCGATTTGCTGTTCATTTCCCCGGTAAGCGCCCGCCACCTGCCGCTGGGCTTCCATATAGGCCGCGTACGCCTTTTCCGCCTGCCCGAGAACTTCATCAAGTGGCGTCGTCGGCGGCTCGGCGATTTCCTCTACCGACGGCTCCGTCTGCTCCGGAATCCCTTCAACTAATTCCACAGCCTCTGCTTCAGTTTCCTGACTAACTTTTTTATCTTCCTTTGGGTTTGCCATCAAGTACCTCCTGTGTAATTTTCCCCGATATCCCTGGGCAACAATCAATCTCTAGCGTAGTTATTCCTCGGTCATCTATTCGTCTCCGGCAATCAACCTTTTCTCATTTTATTCGGATTCATTAGTCTCATACATCCGAGATAAGAAATCTAAACGGGCCTCGATTTTTCCTCTGCCTTTAGCCGTTCCCGACATCTTTTCCACCTTAGCGGCCGCTTTTCCCGCTTTGCCTATCGCTTCCTTGAAAACCATTAGTGACGCCTCGGCCGATTCTTCATCTGATGATTCCGCGATCTCGGCCATCTCCATAGTTTCGTCACCTACCTTCTCTGTGGTTTCCTCAGCTATTTCCCTAGCTGCATTTATTGCTCTCTCAAAGGCCCTTAAGGACGCCTCGGTGGTCTTTCCCGCCAGCTTGCCAGTTTCATCGGCCTGACTTATCGCTTCCTCAAAAGCCTTTATGGCCACCTGAGCGGCTTCTTTGGCCGTTCGGGCCGGCGCCTCAGCCGCTTCCTTAGCCGCTCTTACCGTTACCTCGGCTGATTCTTTAGCCGCCCTGACTGAGGTCTCAGCCGTCTCTTTAGCCTCCTGGCTCATCGCTTCCGCTCGGCTGATAAGCTCTTCAAAGACCTTAGCCGATGTTTCCGCCGCCTCCTTGGCATGTCTGGTCGCCAGTCTGGTAGCCTCCTCAACTGTTTTCAGTGACGCCTCCGCCGTCTCCTTAGTCGCCCGGCTTATTTCCCTGGCCTGACTTATCGCCTCCCGGGATGCCTTGATTGACGCCTCAGCCGCCTCTTGGGACGCCCCCGTCAGGGTCTCGATTGCTTCCTTAGCATCTCTCGCCGATACCTCGGCAGACTCTCTAGCTTCCCGGCTTATTTTCTCGGCGCGGGCGAGCGCTTCCTGAGACGCCTGGGCTGACGCCTCGGCCGCCTCCTGAGAAGCCCCCGCCAAGGCCTTGATTACTTCCTTAGCATCTCTCGCCGATGCCTCGGCAGACTCCCTAGCCTCCTGACTAATAGCCTCAGCCCGGGCAATCGCTTCCCGCGATACCTGAGTTGACACCTCTGTAGCCTCCTGGATCGCCCTCTCCGATGTTTCGGCAGACTGCCTCGCTTCCCGACCTACGCCTTCCACTCGGTCTATCGACTCCTGAAAAATCCGGGACAGGGCCTCAATCATTTCTTTAACCTCTTCATCTATCACGTCAATCTGATGCATAGCTCCCTGATACGCCTGTTTTGACGTCTCGATCGTCTCTCTGGCCTCTCTGCCCGTTACCTCAGCTTGATCCATTACCTCTTTATAGACCTGGCTCGATGTCTCGGCAGCCACCTTGGTCTCTTTATTTGTTTCTCTCATCCGACGCATTGCTTCCTGAGATTCTCTCAGCGAAGTCTCGGCTACTTCCCTGGCCCCCTTACTGAGTGACTCGGCTCTCATGGCTACTTCCTGAGTTACCCTCGCCGAGACATCCGCCGCATCTTTAGTCGTCTTACTTATCCTGTCGGCCTTACTAGCCGCCTCCTTAGCCTCCCTGATGGATATATTAGCGGTTTCTTTAGCTTCCCGATTCGCCTTCTCGGCTTTAGCCACCGCTTCCTTCGCTGCCTTAACCGAGGTCTCAGCCACCTCCTTGGCTTCCTTGCCGGCCTGATCCGCTTTATTCAACTCCTCACCGGCGGTCTTCGCCGACGACTCGGCCAGAACCTTGGCTGTATTACTTATCTCGCCGACCCGGCTCAAACCCTCTTGTGACGCCACGAAAGCCGCCTCCGCCGCCTCCATCGCCTCCTTACTTATTTCCTCGGCCCGGCTTATCGCGTCCTGAAAGGCTCTAGTTATCTTCTCAGATGCTTCCTTAGGTGCCTTGGCAGCTTCCTCAGCCACACTTATCGCCTGCTGGGCCGTCTTGATTGATACTTCCGCCGCCTCCTGGGCTTCCCGGCTTATCTGCTCGGCCCGGCTTACCGTCTCCTGGGACACTTTAGCCGAGGCTTCCGCCGCTTTCCTCGCCTCTTTACCAATTTCCTCAGCCTGTTTTAACGCATCATGAGATACCCGGGTTGACGCCTCGGCCGCATCCCTAGCAGCTTTACTCAGCTTCTCAGCTTCCGCCACCGCTTTTTCAAAAGCGCCGGCATTATACCCAGCATCGTCCAATAGTTCTCGGGATACCTCTCTAACCATCATATACCTCTTATTCTACGTATTCTATATCAGTTTGTTTAATTTTTCAATAACTTTTTTACTTATGCACCGCACCAGAATAATTTACCATAGCCGAGCAGAAATAAAAATCCTTTATTTAGTTTCATCTCGATACTTGGCAACAGGCCCTCTTTACTTTATTCCTAGGAACATCAGCACCAAGCAACCTACCAAAACCAACAGTAATAAAAAGATTGACATTGCCAGACAAGTATGCTTACAATGAAAAACTCAAAGTAAATATGAGGTGAGAAATGAAACTAGTAGTCGTAGGGTTTGGGCAATGCGGTGGCCGGATTGCCGATGAGTTTTCCAAGCTAAACAAAAAAGCTCACTCCCAGCGTGGTGTTGATATTATCACTGGTACCTACGCCGTGAACACGGACGCGGCTGACCTGAGCGGACTAACCAGTATTAAACGTGATTATCAGCACCGAATCCTCATCGGAAGCCGCAAGACTGGTGGGCACGGAGTGGGCAAGATAAACGAACTGGGCGCTGAAATTGCTAGAGAGGACTCCGATAAGGTCATTGATGCGATACGAACCACCAAGCGGTTCTTTGAGACAGATGCTTTCCTGTTTATCGCCAGCGTCTCTGGCGGCACCGGCTCTGGCGCGATATCCGTAATGACACAACAGGTAAAAGAACGCTATGCCGATAAGCCGATATATAACCTCCTTGTCCTCCCCTTTGAGCACGAAGAAACGACTGAGGATCGGACGGTATATAACGCGGCCACCTGCCTTAAATCGTGCTACTCGGTATCCGATGCCATATTTCTGGTGGACAACCAGAGGTTTGTCCGCAAAGACTCGTCGATTAAAGGTAACCTAGCTAAAATTAACAGCATGATTTCCGAGCCGTTTTACAATATGCTCTGCGCTGGTGAAGAGAAAAAGCCCAAATACATCGCGTCCAAGGTGCTTGACGCCGGCGACATCATACAGACACTAGTCGGCTGGACGGTAATCGGCTATGGCAAAGCAGAAATACCGCTGTTACGGTTCCCTCGTAGCCGCAGTGATTTCCGAAAAAAGGGCGGCGAAACCCTGAAGGGCATTCAAACCATGGACGAAGCCGTCAGCGAGTTATCACTCAAGTGCAATCCACTAGACGCAAAGAGAGCCTTATACCTCATTTCGGCGCCGGCCAAGGAAATGAACGTGGACCTAATCAAGGCACTCGGGGACTATATGAGAGACATCGCTCCGGAGGCTCTAATCAGGAACGGCGATTACCCCAGAGAGAGGGGTATGACGGATGTTACCGTAATCCTTTCGGAACTCAGCGATGTGGAAAAAGTCCGGAATTACTACACCAAGTCGACCAGCCTTATCCCAGAGTTCAGAAAGAGGCAGGAAGAAACCGAGAGCAAACTGAAAGTAATCGAAGATACCTCCAAAGATATTCCATCACTGCTGTAATTAATCCTACCCGAGCGTATTGGCCAGCTTTACCGGAAAGTACCAAAAAAAGGAGAAGGTAAAGTTGGCTTTTTTATTAATGCCACTGTAACTTTCTTGGCACTTATGACCGCGCTGGAGTATAATAAGTTAAGATGTCTTCCCAGGTTTTTTATCGCCGGTGGCGCCCCCAGACCCTAGCTGATATCATCGGCCAGGCACAGGTCACCCAGACGTTGCTGAACGCTCTGAGAAGTGGCCATATTTCTCATGCCTACCTCTTCTGCGGCCCCTGGGGCACCGGTAAGACCAGTGCCGGACGTATCCTAGCCAAGGCAGTGAACTGCCTTAACAATGGTCAGGGTGAACCTTGCAACGCCTGCGCTCTGTGCCAAGCAATAACCGAAGGGACCGCCCTAGACGTTATCGAAGTTGACGCCGCCAGCAATCGCGGCATTGATGAAATCCGGAACCTCAGAGAGAAAGTCAACTACGCCTCCAACCAAGCCCGTTATAAAGTCTATATTATCGACGAAGTCCACATGTTAACTAAGGAAGCGTCCAATGCCCTACTCAAGACGCTAGAAGAACCGCCGCCACACATTATCTTTATCTTGGCAACGACCGAAGCCCACAAAGTCCTGCCCACCATTCTGTCACGATGCCAGCGGTTCGATTTCCGGCGCATCTCCCAAGCAGATGTTGTGACCAAACTAACCAGCATCTGCCAAGCTGAGGGTATCAAAATCGAGCCAGAATCCCTCCGGCTTATCGCCCGGGCGACCATCGGCAGCCTACGAGATGCGGAAAACCTGCTGGAACAATTAACGACTTATTATAGTGCTAAAATTGAAATCCAGCAAGTCCAGAGCGTTCTAGGCATCACCGACGACTGGCGCGCCAGAGAGCTGGTAAGTAACATTATTAATAATGACGTTTCCGCCGGGGTGGCTACGATTAATAACGTTAATCGGGATGGACTGGACTTACGACAGTTCAACCGGGAACTGGTGGAGTATCTCAGAGTGCTACTGTTGTTAAAAACCGACTCCGCTGATACCGTAGACCTCTCGGTAGAGGAGATAAAAGAATTAAAAGACCTGGCGACCAAAGCTACCCTACCTCAGATTCTAAAGGCGGTCAAGCTCTTCGGCCAACTGAAGCTCGGCCTGGACAACTATTCCACCCTACCTCTAGAACTGGCATTGGTAGATTGCACCCTGCCCTCAGCCGAGGAAAAGCCTATCGTTAAGGTGGAACCGGAAATAGCCCCGCCGATGAAAAAGGCTTCCCCACCGACTTCTCCTCCTCCCATAGAAAAAACTATTACCGAACCAGAAGTCACCAATGAACCGGCAGCATCGCTACTGATGACCCAAGAGGCTCCCGCCGCCAAACGCAAACCAGTCAGTACCTCAAAACCACCAGTAGCAGAACCCACTCCGGCCAGCGCTCCTGCCGCCGGAAGTGAAATTAAGCACCTGCAACAAAACTGGCGACAAATTATTAAGGAAGCACCACCCGGCATCAGCCGGACACCGGCAGCGGCTTTACTCCGGAGCGCCGAGCCCAGCGCTATCGAAGAGAACACGGTAATCCTATCTTTCAAATACCCTTTGCATAAAGAGAACATGGAGAAGCCGGACAATCAGCAGATAGCCGAGCAAATTATCAGTCGCTTCCTGGAGCGTTCCTGCCGCGTCCGCTGTATCTATAAGCCGGAAGACAACCACCTGGTAGAGGAAGCCTTAAAAATAGGCGCCCAGAAGATTATCGAGGCGGAGGAGAAATGAACAAGTTCATGATGCAGCAAGCCCATAAACTCCAAGCCCGGCTGGCTCAGACTCAAGAAGAGATGAGTAACCTCACCATCGAAGCCAGTTCGGGCGGCGGTGCCGTCAAGATCACCATTAACGGCCAGCAAAAAATACAGTCGGTAAAAATATCGCCCGAGGTAATAAATCCTGAGGATGTGGAACTCCTGGAAGACTTAGTGCTGACGGCGGTAAGTGAAGCCATCACCAAGTCCCAGGAAGTTGCCGCCGAGCATCTCGGAGGATTAACCGGAGGCCTTAAAATCCCGGGGTTGACCTGACACGGTCAAGGAGGATTAACCTTGAACCATGGTTTTGTCCCCACCACCAATGCTATCGATAAGCTCGTCCAAGAATTCAACAAGCTACCCGGTATTGGCCCAAAAAGTGCCCAGCGGTTAGCTTTCCATCTGCTGCGCGCCCCTGAGGAGCAGGTCGAGATCCTGGCCGAAGCTATCCTGACGCTGAAACAGAAAATAACCCTGTGCTCCGTCTGCCTAAACGTCACCGAGTCCGACCCATGCTCCCTCTGCCGTAATGACCAACGCGACCGTAGCGCGGTCTGCATCGTAGAGCAACCCCAAGACATTCTGGCTCTGGAACATACTGGGATTTATAAGGGGCTGTACCATGTACTCCACGGCGCTATTTCCCCGACCGAGGGCATGGGCGCCGACGATATCAGAATCAAAGAGCTGATAAGCCGATTGCAGGACGGCCGGGTAAAAGAGATTATCTTGGCCACCAACCCTACCTTGGAAGGCGAACAAACGGCGCTCTACCTCAACCACCTGATTTCGCCGCTGAACATCAAGGTTACCCGCCTGGCCCGAGGACTGCCTTTCGGCACCGAGCTGGAATACGCCGATGACATTACCCTTACCAGAGCTATAGAAGGAAGACAGGAATTTTAGTCCTCATAGTCGTTTAAGAGGTAGCTTAACAGGAAAAGCTCCTAAATATAGGGGATGCTCAAGAGGAACGAATCCCCTCTTCTCTAAAACCTCCCCCGCTCTTTCCAAAGAAAGGGAGAATTGGATAGGGAGGTTCAATTAATTAGAGGAAGATAATAGTGATAATAGAACTCCGGGTGAATTAATATTCCACCAACCAAAAGTAATCAAAATGTCCAAACCACGAACCTACCAGACAGAAGCCATCATCATCAAGAAAACCAAGCTGGGGGAAGCAGATCGAATCCTCACCCTTTACACCCCGCACTTGGGCAAGATTCAGGCAGTCGCCAAGGGAGTACGGCGTCCCAAGAGCAAACTCTCCGGTCACTTAGAACTGCTCACCCACAGCCTAATCTCACTGGCCAGAGGGAGAAATCTAGACACGGTAACTAGCAGCCAGACGATAAGCAGTTTTCTCCCATTGAAGAGCGACCTCTGGCTGACCTCCTGCGCCCTCTATGTCACCGAGCTGGTCAACCAATTCACCGTCGACCATATAGAGAACTACCCTCTGTTTCAAGTGCTGCAGGAGACAATGGAGGAACTATGCCGGACGGACAACCGGGAACTGATACTGCACTATTTCGAGCTGCACCTCCTCAATGAAGTCGGCTACCGCCCGCAGCTCCAGCAGTGCGTTGCCTGCCAGACGTTGCTGGAACCCACCACCAACTCGTTCTGCCCGGGGTCCGGCGGCATGCTGTGTCCCAATTGCCACCACAGTCAGCCTTTCAGCTATCCTCTTTCGGTCAACGCGCAGAAAGTGCTCCGGCTATTGCAGAACAGCGATTATAACACCGCCAGCCGCTTAAAAATAGACGCCAAGCTATCCCGCGAGCTGGAAAAAGTAATCGGTAACTACCTCAAATATCTACTAGAACGGGAGGTAAAGTCCGCCGCTTGGCTGGATACTCTAAGGGAAGAGACCAGAGCCATAACCTCTGACTAAAAATTTTTTATTTGGAAACCCAACCTACAAAATATCGGGCCAGGAGGACAGGTTTTCAAATAGTCCCAGATTAAACGCTTTACCTCAGGCCGATAATAACGTATAATAAATACCTGACTGGGGGTCTGGAACTCTCAGTTTTTTACTATATTATTAGGACGGAGATGTCAACCAGATTAGACCGTATCAACCAGCAACGCCAGCAAAAACTGGAGCGGCTTCGTGCCCGTGGTATCAATCCTTATCCCTCTCATTACCACTGCCGCCATACCGCGTGGGAAGCCATTGCCTTGCTCGAGGAGAAAGAAGCGGGCGCCAAAAAGTCACAGAAGGTCAGTATTGCCGGGCGTCTCATGGCGATTAGACGGATGGGTAAAAGTGCCTTCGCCGACCTCCGTGACCGTTCAGGGAAGATTCAACTGTTGTTCCAGGACGCAGACAAGTTCGATGAAAAGTACCGCGAGCTGTTCCAGAACCTAGACATCGGTGATATCATCGGCGTTGAGGGTAACCTGCTCCGCACCAAAAGCGGCGAACCTACCGTCCATGCAGACGAGTTCACCTTGCTGGCCAAGTCGCTCCAGCCTCTGCCGGAAAAATGGCACGGGCTCAGCGACGTCGACACCAGGTATCGCCAGCGCTATCTAGACTTAATCAGCAACCCCGATACCAAAGAGACTTTCAAAGCGCGCAGCCAGGTCATCACCGCCATACGGCAATTTCTGGATCAGCGCGGATTTATTGAAGTGGAAACACCGGTACTGCAGGCCGCCGCCGGCGGCGCCCTAGCCCGCCCTTTCATTACCCACCACCACTCTCTTGACCAAGACTTCTACCTACGCATCGCCCCGGAACTCCACCTGAAACGACTGATTGTCGGCGGGATGGACCGGGTCTATGAGTTGGGACGCATCTTCCGTAACGAAGGTATCTCCACCAAACACAACCCCGAGTTCACCATGCTGGAAAGCTATGAGGCATACGCCGACTACAATAACGTAATGGAGATGCTAGAAGAGATGGTCTCTCATGTCAGCCAAACGGTACTGGGCACGACCAGAGTTAAGTTCGACAAAGACACGTTAGACTTAAAGCCACCCTGGCCACGCCTCGGTCTACGAGAAGCGGTAGAGCAATACAGCGGTATTGATTTCGTAAAATATCCCACCGCCGACGGCCTGAGGGATCGGATGAGACCTCGGATGAAGGAACTAGGACTGGAGGTGGATCCGGAGAAAAACTGGATGCGCCTAGTCGATGAGCTGCTATCAACGTTTGTGGAACCCGAACTGATAAAGCCCACTTTCCTGCAGGACTACCCGGTCTCGATGTCACCACTGGCCAAGACCAAGCCCGGTGAAGACCACTTAGTGGAGCGCTTTGAGGCTTTTATCGGGGGCATGGAAATTGCCAACGCTTTCACTGAGCTCAATGACCCGGCGGAACAGCGACAGCGCTTTCTGGAGCAGCGGAAAGAGCGCCGTACGGAGAGCGAGATAACCGAGACCATCGACGAAGACTACTTGCTAGCGCTGGAATACGGCATGCCTCCGGCCGGCGGGCTAGGGGTAGGCATTGACCGATTAGTGATGCTACTCACCAACCAGCCGTCCATCCGCGAAGTAATTTTATTCCCTCAGCTCAGGGAGAAAACGTAAGAGGAGAGTCGTTTACTCGGGAAAATTTGAAAGGGTTTTACCCTCTCAACAACTCTTTCCCATCCTTTTCTAATGGAGAAGGACAAAGAGGGAGGTTGTAAAATATAATTCTCAAAGAGGAAAAACTATGCTCGACCTGAAATTTATCCGCGAGGATACCGCTATAGTGAGAGAGGCACTGGAGAAACGCCAGGATAGCGCCCCGCTGGACGAAATTCTACTTCTTGACGCGACGCGCCGCCAGAAAATATTAGAGCTAGAAAACCTCCGGCACACACGCAAAACAGCCGCCCGGGAAAGACAAACTGACCGAACAACTACCGAAGAGGGACGTGACCGACGCGCCCTAGTCAGAAACCTGGAAGAAGAAGTGAAGTCCCGGGACAGTGAGTTGACCGAATTACTTCTCCAAGTGCCCAATATCCCCCACCCTTCCGTACCAACCGGTAAAGGCGAAGACGACAATGTGGTGATACGTTCTTGGGGAGAGCCGAAACGATTAGCCTTTTCGCCGACCCCTCACTGGGAGCTGGGCGAGTCGCTGGACATCATTGACTTTGAACGGGGCGTCAAGCTCGCCGGCAGTCGCTTCTACGTTCTCAAAGGAGCTGGCGCCCGGCTGCAGAGGGCTCTCATCTGGTTCATGCTCGACCTTCACACCACCCGGCACGGCTATCAAGAAGCCTACCTACCCTTTATGGTCAAGCGGGAGTGCATGGTCGGCTCTAGCAACCTACCCAAGTTCGCCGACAATCTGTACCATGATGAGACGGATGACTTCTGGTTCGTACCGACGGCGGAGGTACCCATCACTAATCTCCACCGTAAGGAAATTATCCCACCGGGAAGCCTGCCCTTTTACTATACCTCTTACACCCCCTGCTTCCGTCGGGAAAAGATGTCGGCCGGGAAGGACACGCGGGGCATCAAACGGGGACACCAGTTCGACAAGGTGGAACTTTATAAGTATACCGATCCGGAAACTTCCTACGAGGAATTGGAGAAAATGCTAAACGACGCCGAGGAGGTCTGCCGACAACTGGGACTACCTTACCGCGTCTCCCAGCTTTGCACCGCTGAGCTGGGCTTTGCCTCAGCCAAGTCATATGACATTGAGATCTGGGATCCCGGCTGTGAAGAATGGCTGGAGGTAAGCTCCTGCTCCAACTGCACCGACTTTCAAGCCCGGAGAGCCAACATCCGCTACCGCCCCACCTCAGAGGTCAAACCTCGGTTCGTCCATACCTTAAACGGCTCCGGCTTAGCCCTACCTCGGGTACTCATCGCCATCATGGGAAACTACCAGCAGGTTGACGGCAGTATCATCGTCCCGGAAGTACTCCAACCGTTTATGGGAACGAAGGTAATCAGATAAGCCGATTATTTCAGACTGTGGCAGCTAACCTCCGACCTCCATAGCTGCCACCTGCTTTTTCCACGCCGGAGCTCTGTCCCTGACAAACCTCCCTACCGGTTCTTCCTCAGTGCAGACCAGCATGGAGTTTATATTTATCCAAGGGATAAACAGATCTTGCGTGTCTTTTTTTATCCTGTCCAGTTCATTATCCCATTCCACCATATTTATCCGGAGACCATACTCGTCTGCGGCCAGTACTAGGCCAATATAGCAACAGTCCGGAGCGGTGCCCGGCACCAAGCTGATGGCCACAAAGTAACCCGATTTAATCGCTTCCGGTCTAGCCATATCTCACCTCCAGAATAGGGGATGCCACACTTATAACCAACTATAAGCAGATTGGCCCTCTTTGTCAAGACTCGGTAGGGCTTAGGGATGTGCGAAACTATTCCCAAAGATAATCCCCCATGACCTGCCCCAAAAAAAGGAGTCCAGTTATAATGTTAGTAAAACAGGACAATGAAGAGG
>NZCW01000026.1 GCA_002688435.1 Dehalococcoidales bacterium | reverse complement strand
GGGCTGGAGCGGGGGCTGGAGCGGGGGCTGGAGCGGGAGCCGCACAAGCCGCTACTAATCCACCCACGAGTATCACAATCATTAAAAATGTAAATACTAGTCTTTTCCTCATTTTATCCTCCTAAATATTTGGATATTCTCTGTCAAAAAATGTATCTGGTGGAAGCTATCACCTCCTTTTTCCATAATTTTAGATATTCACCCTGAATTTAGACTATGTCAGCTTCAGCTCTTCCCTATTCTGAACATTTTAGTGCCGCATGTGGGACAAACACCTTGTGTTGCTGGTTTCCCATTCTTCATAGTTATTGACCTGGAATCTTTCATTTCCTTTTTGGCACGGCATTTTACACAATAGGCTTGCACTTGTCTACCTCCCTTCTTATTTTAATGTACTATGAACGATAAGTGATTTCTGCCGCTATGTCAAGAGTTTAATGGTGCGCAAAGCCTCTCAGCGATGATAATCAGAGACAACAAAAGCTTCCCTTTTTACTTTACGGTGTTACACTTAAATACTAGGCGTGAGATTTAGCGGACCTTCTGCACACTGGTAAGGGAAGCGAGCGGCGACGAATTTTTGGCAATACGTCTGGCTCGTGACAAAATATCTGGCGCTAATGATCGTTATATCAACGTCCACCCTGCCAAGCTGAGGGAGAGTCTTCTACGACATTCTCCTCTGAGACTTATCAAACAGGTGCAGGCGGGAGAAAACTTGGTGGAGATAGGGGAGAGTCGAACTCCACAATCATTGGCCAATACCGTTTTTAATAATGTGCCGTATGATTCTTGTCAGTCTGTCGGCAGTGTATTGACATCCCAGCCTAACTCCGTGCAATTACTACAGTATCTGCTCAATAGCCTAATTTATTTGAGGTAGCAAGATATTGAACAGGGCCTAATAAGAATAAAGAATTAAAAATCCTTTTCTCTTCCCTTCAGCCACTTTTGCTTCTGGTCAAGACGGGTGGCCTCGTCGGTGGGCTGGTAGTTCGCCCAAAAGTCATCCCTGAAAGCGCGGAAGGTACTGTCTACAATGGCGCTCCTTATCCGATCCATCAGGCTCCGCATAAAGTAAAGATTATGAATGGTGGCCAGCCTCAGACCCAGCAACTCTTCGCTCTTGAAGAGGTGGTGCAGATAAGCCGAGGAAAAGGTGCGGCAGGTAACGCAACCACAGCCATGGTCAACCGGCTGCTCCATACGACTAAAAGCAGCGTTACGGATATTGCGCCGTCCCTGTCCGGTAAACAAAGCACCGTTGCGGGCAACACGTGTCGGCAGAGTGCTGTCAAAAAGGTCAATACCTCTGGCCACGCCTTCAACAATATCCTCCGGGGAGCCCACTCCCATAAGATACCTCGGCTTATCCTCGGGTAAAAGTGCCGCCGTCTCCTCAACAATGGCCAAGGTCTTCTCTTTCGGCTCACCGATGCTCAGACCGCCAATGGCGTAACCGGCAAAGTCCAGCGCGGTAAGGTACTCCGCCGACTGTCGCCGGAGATCAGGAAAGACGCCCCCCTGGACGATGGCGTAGAGCGCTTGGTCATCGCGTTCCTGCGCTTGCTGACACCTCTCCGCCCACCGGTGTGTCCTCATCATCGCCTCCCGCACTTTTTCCGGACTATCGCCATAGGCCGGGCACTCGTCCAGAACCATGATAATATCGGCGCCCAGCGCTACCTGGTACTGCATCACCCGCTCGGGAGTCAGAAAATGCTGGCTACCGTCAATATGGGAGCGGAAGGTCACCCCCTGGTCACTCACCCGACGGAGCGGGGCCAGACTAAATATCTGGTAGCCGCCGCTATCGGTAAGCAGGGCACCACCCCAGTCCATAAACTTATGCAGACCGCCCATCACGGCCACCGTCTCAATACCCGGCCGGAGGTAAAGGTGATAGGCATTGGCCAGCACCATTCTCATCCCGATGTCCCACACTTCCCCAGGAGTCAGTGTTTTCACCGCGCCATGGCTACCCACCGGCAAAAAGACCGGCGTCGCCACCGAGCCATGGACCATACGCAGTTCTCCGGCGCGAGCGCCGCTATCCGGGCAAGTCTGTCTCAGATGAAAATGACTTTGCTCTGCCAACCGCTTACCTCAAAAGCCAGATATCCAGGCACATAACCAAGAAGATTAAACCTAGGTAAGGGAAAGCCGACAGCTTGTACAGTCGCCAGGCGTCCCTGGTAGCCCCGGAAATGACCAGCCGGACGCCGGCGTAGACCATGAGCACACCCAGCAGGTTAACCGAAGCCAAGTAGAGCCAAGTGAAGCCGCCGATGAAATAAAGACTTACCGAAGCAGCGTAAAGCAGCAGGGAAAATAGCAGCAGTATCCTCACCGTATGCCTGACTTGGCGGCTAATCGGGAAGTAGCCCAGCCCGGCTTGCAGGTAATCTTCACGGTAAGCGACAACCAGATTCCAGACGTGCAGCGGCAGCCAGAGGGTAATCAGGAGGCACAAGAGCAGCAATTCCCAGCCTAGGAAAGGCTTAACAGCCAACCACCCCATAAGCACCGGCGCGCAGCTGGCCAGCGTGCCCTGAGGGTAAACACAGGTTACTTTTTTACGCCAGGTAGCGGCGGCCAGAACACCGCTCAGGCCGGCCAAGAAAACATAGGGGTGTAATCTCCAGGCAAGGACCAAGCCGATAATAATCAAGCCGACTACCAAAGGCAATACCTTCTGCGGGGGGTAAATACGCCCGGCCGGTAGTGCCCTATTTTTGGTACGTTGCATCCGGGCATCAACGTCACGGTCCCGATAATTGGTCAGCCCGTTAGCCCCAGCGGCCGTGAGTAAAATCGCCACCAAGACCAGTATTAGCTCCGTTGATAGCTGTCCCTCACTGGCCACAAACGCCGCTGCGCCGCCGATAAAGGTCAACAGGACACTCGGCAGGGGCTTTAAGACCTGAATGTAATCTTTGACCCGGTTAATGATGGAACCTCCCTTGATACGGAAGCCTTCTCTTTATATCGTTTTTTAGCTTCAAAAGTCAAGGCGATTTGCCCTGACAACAGGGATAGTATTAAGATAGAAAAGTGCAATCAAAACTGAAGCAGTTTCTCTCTACCAGAGAGAAACAATATATCACCGGCTCCGGCCGGATACCGGCCGCGGTTATCCTACCGCTCTATGTGAAACGGGGCCGGTACCACATCCTGTTCATCAAGCGGACGGATAAGGTCACCCGGCACAAAGGCGAGATATCGTTCCCTGGTGGCGTCCACGAGAAGAGAGATAAGACACTACGGGACACCGCCTTGCGAGAGTGCACTGAAGAAATAGGCCTGCTGGCGAGAGACGTCGAGATACTGAGCGAGCTGGACGATGAAGTCAGCGTAGCGACCAACTATGTCATCTCCCCTTTCGCCGCGCTTATTCCCTGGCCGTACCACTTCAAGGTGGACGGCCGGGAGACTGAAGCGATAATCGAAGTCCCCGTTTCGGCGCTGCTGAAGAGCGGCCGTTCGCGACAGGAAATTCGAGATAGTAAAACCATCACTGTCTACTTCTACCATCATCAAGGACAAGTAATCTGGGGAGCCACCGCTCGGATACTGAAAAAATTCCTAGATATCTTTAATCGGGTCGGTCAGGATATATAACTCTTAAAATAAAGACCACCGACGGGAGAACAACCCGATACACCAAGTTATCCCCGGCTCTCTTTTTGCCTTGTCCCACATACTTCACAAATTATTATCATATATCTTATAGCACTTTGTTGATAAGTTTTATACCATGATATATAATTAGTAATAGACTTCTCGAGGTGTGGCTATGGCAAAAAAAGACTATTACGACATACTGAACGTCAGGCGGAACGCCAGCGAGCAGGAGATCAAGCAGGCTTACCGCCGACTGGCACGTAAGCACCATCCTGACGTCAATCCGGATGACAAGTCGGCCGAGGCGAAGTTCAAAAAAATCAACGAAGCCTACGAAGTTCTCTCGGACAAGAAAAACCGTAAAAAGTACGACCGGTTCGGTGACCAGTGGCAACATGCCGACCAGTTTACCCGGGCGCAGTCGCAGTCACCCTTCCGGAACTTTGACCAAGGCGGCCGCACCACCAGCTGGGGAGAGTTCAAGGAAGGCCTATTTGACGAGCTGTTCCGGAGCGCCGGCCCGGCTACCCCTCGGCCACCACCAAGACGCGGAAGGGATATCGAATCCCCAGTCGAAGTAACCTTGGAGGAAGCCTATCACGGGGCCAACCGCACCCTCAGTCTCCAGGTTGAAGAGCCGTGCGCTGCCTGCCAAGGCAGCGGCTGGATTCAAAGTATGCCCTGTGCCACCTGCCAGGGCACCAGAACGGTCGCCCATAGGAAGCGCCTTGAAGTTAAAATACCAGCCGGTGTCAGGACCGGCTCCCGGGTGCGTATCGCCGGCAAGGGACATCCCGGCTACGGCGGAGCCAGTGGTAATCTTTATCTGGTGATATCGGTCAAGCCACACCGTTCACTGGAACGCCGGGGTGACAATTTATATGTGGAGGTACCGGTGCCACTCACCGTAGCCATGATTGGCGGTGAGGTCCAAATGCCCACTCTTAAGGGTAAGTTGGCCCTGAAAATTCCGCCGGAGACACAGAACGGACGCTCCTTCCGATTGGCCGGACAGGGCATACCCCGCCTAGGCAGTTCTACCCGAGGCGACTTGCTGGCCAGGGTAAATATCGTACTACCTACGAAACTTTCCCTTAAGGAGAAGGAACTTTTCCAGCAACTCAAGGAGCTCAGATCATCTTAAATGGAGGTCAATATGGACCAAAATACCGAACCCCGTTACGTCATAAGCGTCGCTGCCAGAATGCTTGGCATCGAGACCTATACCCTACGCTACTATGAGAGAATTGGCGTGGTAGAGCCACAACGCTCGCAGGGAAATATCCGCCTTTACTCGGAGCGGGACATTGACCTGCTACGCCGGATAAAGACACTGGTTGGCGATATGGGAATTAACCTGGCCGGGGTGGAAGTGATTCTACGCCTGGCACAGCGGATAAGCAAACTGCAAAACGAAGTGAAGGAACTACAGGCAGAAGTAAAGAGATTAAGGAGGTAAGTCAATGAAACAGGAAAGATTTACCGAGCTGGCACAGGAAGCACTGACAGCCTCCCAAGAACTAGTCCAACAGTACCAACATGGCCAGTGGGATGTAGAACATATCCTGCTGGCGCTTCTCCAGCAAGAGAAAGGACTAGTCGATAACATCCTGAAAGAACTTAACGTTGATACCGAAACGGTGAGGCAGCAAGTGGAAACCACGCTGCAAAAATCACCCCGGGTTACTTTTCAGACCGGGCAGATTTACGCGACGCCGCGTATTGCGCAACTACTGAAGAAAGCCGACGAAGAGGCGAACCGGCTAAAAGACGAGTTTATCAGTACCGAACATTTACTGATTGCCATCATCAGTGAAGAGCAAGGAGAGGCCGCTGCCATCCTCAAGCACTTCGCCATCGACCAGGAAAAAGTATATGTTGTTCTCCAGAAGCTTCGCGGCGGGCACCGAGTTACTGATGCCCGGGCGGAGAGCCGGTACCGCTCTCTAGAGAAGTACGGGCGTGACTTGACCGAGTTTGCTCGCCAAGGTAAGCTCGACCCGGTTATCGGACGGGATGAGGAGATCAAGCGAACCATGCAGATACTAACCCGGCGCACCAAGAACAACCCGGTGATTGTGGGGGATGCCGGCGTAGGCAAGACCGCCATCGCCGAGGGGTTAGCCCAGAAAATCGCCGCCGATGATGTCCCCAACTCTCTCAAAAGGCGGAAAGTAATGGCCCTAGATATGGGCGCCCTGGTGGCTGGGAGCAAGTTCCGTGGTGAGTTCGAGGAGAGACTCAAGGCGGTCATGGACGAAGTACGTCAGGCGCAAGGTGAGGTCATTCTATTCATTGATGAAATTCACACCGTCGTCGGCGCCGGGGCTGCCGAAGGTGCCATTGACGCCAGCAATATGCTCAAACCGGCCCTAGCCCATGGCGAACTGCAGTGCGTCGGCGCGACCACTCTAGACGAATACCGCAAATTTGTGGAGAGAGATAAGGCACTGGAACGGCGTCTTCAGCCGGTATTCCTTGAGGAACCTACCGTAGAGGCAACTATCGAGATGCTCCACGGCCTACGGCCGAGGTACGAAGCACACCACAAGATAAAAATCAGCGACGAAGCCCTGAAGGCCGCCGCCCGGCTCAGCCAGCGCTACATCTCGGACCGGCAGCTACCAGACAAAGCGATTGACCTGATTGACGAAGCGGCGAGCAAACTACGTATTGACACCGAGAGCACACCGCCGGAGATTCAGGCACTAGAACGACGTCTGAAACAGTTAGGTAACGAAGAAGAGGCGGCCGCACAGCGGCAGGACTATGAGCAATCGGCCCGACTCAAGGCGGAGAAGCTACACTTAGAAGAGGAGTACCACCAGGACAAAAACGCCTGGCTCAAGCAGGAGAAAATCAGCGAGACGGTAGGCGAGGAGAACATCGCCCTGCTTATCTCCATCTGGACAGGCATTCCGGTATCCCAGATGCTTGAGGGCGAGACGGAAAAGCTACTTCACATGGAGGAAAGCATCCACGAACGCCTGATAGACCAGACCGAGGCGGTAACGGCTATCGCCGAGGCCATCCGAAGAAGCCGGTCCGGACTGAAAGACCCCAAGCGGCCCATCGGCAGTTTCATGTTCCTAGGACCGACCGGCGTCGGCAAGACCGAGCTGGCGCGTAGCCTCGCCTGGTTCCTCTTTAACGATGAGAACACCATAGTACGCCTTGACATGTCAGAGTACCAGGAAAAACATACCGTCTCCCGCCTCATCGGCGCCCCACCGGGCTATATCGGCTTTGAAGAAGGAGGGCAGCTCACCGAGGCGGTAAGACGGCGTCCCTACCGGATTATCCTGATGGACGAAATCGAAAAAGCGCACCCTGAGGTGTTCAACACCTTACTCCAACTCCTAGATGACGGGCGGCTGACTGACGGCCACGGGCGGACGGTTGACTTCAAAAACTGCGTCATCATCATGACCAGCAATGCCGGCGTGGAGCTCATCAAGCGCGAGACGAGCCTGGGCTTTGCCACCACCGGAAACGGCACCAAAGCCCGGAAACAAGGCTATAAAGCGATGAAGGAAAAAGTAATGGGCGAAGTAAAGAAGACATTCCGCCCCGAGTTTATTAATCGCCTAGATGAAATCATCGTTTTCCACGAGCTGACCGAGGAACAGCTGAGAGACATCGTGGAACTGATGGTCGGAGAACTAGAGAAGAGACTGGCGGAACGCAAGCTGGGAATTGTACTAACGAAAAAGGCGAAGTCCTGGCTAGCCCGGGAAGGTTATGACCCGACTTTCGGTGCCCGGCCGCTGCGGCGGGTAATAGAACGTTACGTGGAGAATCCGCTTTCCAGCAAGTTGCTTCGGGGAGAGTTCAAGGAAGGCGACACGGTCCAAGTCGACCTTAGCACTGATGGCTTAACCTTTACCACTAGAGCCACTGCCAAGGTAACCGTCCAGACGTCGTAACTCGGTACCGAGTCTGCCAAGAGACTACCGGATTATGGTAGAATAAGTTAATTCAATGACGGAACTGTCAACAAAAAAATGGTCAACTAAGATTGCGTACCTCCTGGGCGTCGTGGGTGTCATCGCCACCCTACTCACGGCGGGTGCAGTCGTTTATTACTGGGAATTTGTCCGAGAGCTGGGGGCCTACGGCTACTTGGGGGCCTTCCTTATCAGCATCCTGGGTGGGGTGACGATTATCATACCCGTCCCCATGCTGGCCGTAGTCTTTGCCATGGGTCGGGTGATGGAATATACCTGGCTGGTCGGGGCCGTCGCCGGTCTGGGTGAGACGCTAGGGGCAGTAACCATCTACATGACCGGATACGGCGGCGGCACCGCCTTCCACAACAGCACGCACCGCAGGGTCCAGGCCATCTACGGGCAATTGATGCGCTTAATGGAGCGAAAAGGCTCACTAACCCTATTTTTACTGGCGGCAGTACTTAACCCATTCTTTTACCCGGCCGCTCTAGCCGCCGGAGCACTACGCTTTGGCCTGAAAAGATACTTTCTCATCTGCTGGGCGGGCAAGACCATCAAGGGCATGACGGTAGCGTATGTCGGCTACTGGGGGCTGCGGGGACTGATCAGAATACTGGGAGCCCCCACCTAGATCTAGAGTTAGCTCTCTTCTATAGTTATCCGTATCATTTTGTCACCCTCAAACCGCGGGTCCTGATTAGGGTTTCTAGGCGTCAACTTTTCCAGAACACCCATCCCCTCTATCAATTGGCCGAAGACAGTATGCTTGTTGTCCAGGCCGTGCTGCGGTGTAAAGGTAATGAAAAACTGGCAGCTATTGGTATCGGGGCCGGAGTTAGCCATTGACAATGTCCCGGCTTCGTGAGTATGACTGGTAAACTCATCGGCAAATTTATAACCAGCCCCCCCCATACCAGTACCGGTGGGATCTCCTCCCTGCGCCATAAATCCGGGAATTACCCGGTGGAAAGTGGTGCCGTCATAGAATCCCTCGCGGGCCAGAAAGACGAAATTATTGACCGTTACCGGCACGTCACCAGCAAACAACCCTATTACCAAGTTTCCTTTTTCTGTTTCTATAATCGCCGTGTACTTTTTGCCGGTGTCAATAGTCATGGCTGGCGGTGAGGAATAGGTTTTAGGATCAGGTGACGGCGTCGGCAATGGTGACGGTGTCGGCGATGGTGACGGTGTCGGCGATGGTGACGGTGTCGGCGATGGTAACGGTGTCGGCGCTTCTCCACCACACGACACGACTAAAAGAGCGACCAGGATCAGGGTGAGACCAGTTATCCGGGTTATAACCTTCTTTACCATAAACATAACTTCTCCCTCCTATCACAAACCGGGATTATCGGATGTCTTTTCTATTGTAGCCGATTTACACCTGATAAACAATTGCGCCGTGCCTTCGGAGTTGCTAATCACCCTGTTTTATGCTAGATTATACTTACGACCGCGGGGCTGTAGTTCACTTGGGAGAACGTTTGACTGGCAGTCAAAAGGTAGGGGGTTCGAATCCCCCCAGCTCCACTTTCGAGGCTAATTTCGCCCTGGGGTGGTATTTCTCCTTCAGGAGTTATTTACTGTTGAAGAGCTATATGAAGCTGCTGGCCTTCTCATTGGGGAGTCTAGAATGCCGTATGAATATGAAGAAACCCCTGAGCAGATACTGGAGCGGATTAAGTTAGATATCAGGCGACTAGAGAAAAACTTGAAGAAAGAAAGTGGCCAAAAAAAGTAAAAGGCACCTCGGTCTCTGGGTTTTCCCATCTGTTGCCAGTGTTGTTCTTCTAGGGTTGATTTCTGCTTGGTGGGAGGGAAATCCAATCTGGTGGGGGTTGGGAACCGCGTTAGTCGTTGCTGGCATCGGTTTCGCGCTTATTAAGTATCCCGCTTTCAGACAGATGGCCTGGTCTGTATTTAAAACCGCAGGCAAAAATTTATCAGAATCAGGGGAAGAACAGGCGAGGAGAATAAGAGCACATATACCGAGTGAGGTATCTCGTAGAATTGAAAAGCGTGCACGTGGCGTATGTGAGCGTTTAGATCCAGACAGGTGTCGATGGACGGATGATTTAGATTTCCATCATATTGGTGGTGATAGGTCAAATTCCAGATATAGCAACTTAATTCTTTTGTGTAAAAACCATCATGGCAGGGCGAAGGGGTGGAAGAAAGAAACATTACGAAGATGGGCCAAAGAGAACGAGGCAAGAACGAGGTACATTTGAAGCTAATTTAACCGTTTTTCATATCTGCTTATAGACTGGCAGTCAAAAGATAGGAGGTTCGAATCCCTCCAGCTCCACCATGGATTACGATAGGTAGAACTCCCGCTGACAAGCAGAGGCATTTTCTACTTTGTAGCCATTTGCTTACCAATCTCTTGCCTTCGTACGACACGCCGCCGTGGTCGCTGTGAATAGCGTGGTTCTTTATCCGACACAAGCTTGGCGTAATCAAAACCTCGAAGCGTTAGACGCTCCAGCGGCGCATCAAGAAGCTGTTCAAGAGCACGTATCTTGCCCGCATCAGCATCTGTCACGAATGTTAATGCATCGCCATTTTTATCGACACGCCCGGTACGGCCGATTCGGTGGATATAGTCATCCGTACTTTCAGGCATATCGTAATTGATGACGTGGGAAATACTCAAAACATCAATACCGCGGGCAGCGATATCGGTCGCCACCAGAACCTTAATCGAGCCGGTACGGAAACCTGTAAGCGCGGCCTGTCTCTGGTTCTGGGACAGATTCCCTTGCAGTGAAGCCACTCGATAGCCGGCTATTATCAGTTGCTGTGCCACTCGTGCAGCGCGGTGTTTGGTACGAGTAAAAACAAGCACCGACTCCGTCCTGGTCTTCCTTAGAATTTCCTTCAGCAGCGTTGTCTTAAGGTGTTGCTGTACCGGGTAAAGCGCGTGTGATACAGTTTTAGCCGGCAGTGTCTGCCCAATTTGTACGGTGACGGGGTTATGCAGGATTTCACGCACTAGGCGCCGGATACCGGCGGGCATGGTGGCCGAGAAAAGCAATGTCTGGCGTTTGTGCAGGATGCACCTCAGAATATTACGTATATCAGGTAGAAAGCCCATATCGAACATACGGTCGGCCTCGTCGATAACGAGGATTTCCAGTTCTGACAAACTTATCGTACCCTTCCACAGGTGGTCAAGCAGGCGGCCCGGGCAGGCCACGATGATTTCCGCACCGCTGCGCAGCCCCCGATTTTGCTGTTCCATGCTCACCCCGCCATAGATAGCAACACTTTGCAGACTGGTTTTACTCCCTAGCTTACTGATAACCTTGCAGGTCTGTTCAGCCAGCTCGCGTGTGGGCGAGATTATCAGGGCCCTAATGCGCTTTCGCGGGTTTTGCCGTAAGTGTTGTAAGATCGGTAGCACGAACGCAGCCGTCTTGCCAGTGCCAGTCTGTGCCAGCCCAATGACATCTCGCCCCTGCATAATCGGAGGGATGACCTGCGATTGTATTGGTGTAGGCATGGAATAACCGAGCGCACGTACACCGGCCATGACACTCGGATGTAAATTAAAGGTTTCGAAACTCATGAAGACCCCTTGTTGAAATACGAGTCAAGAGCCTAAATTATAGGTCAGGTGACTCAAATAATTTGGTATTTTCTTTCCCTTCTTCTATTCGACTGATTATTGTTTCTGATATCAGAAATTGCCTTCCCGTTTTTATTTGAAAGGGGCTTATCTTCAACGACACTAACAACCCGGTCCCTTAGTTTTTTCCCTTCGAGATTAGTGATTACGGTGACGCCTTCGGATTTCGAGACCATTTCGACATATCCGTAACCACTCACTTACCCGCTGCCGATATACTTGTCGTTCATGATGGTTACCGATATCACTTCCCCAAATTCTATGAACTCCTTGCTCGGCACGAAATCGAGGCGCTGGGTTGACTAATATCTTCGCCGCCTGCCACCACTCGAGTGGCCGCCTCTATTACCACCGTAACCACCGCTGCCATATCCGCTACTCCTCTTGTTACCATAAGAACCGCCACCCCTGTTGTCCGCACGAGGACGCGATTCATTAACCACGAGAGTACGGTCTTTCAATATTATACCGTTAAGCGCCGTGATAGCGACTTCGGCCTCAGATTTTGATGACATTTCCACGAAGGCAAAGCCCTTAGGCCGCCCGTTGAGCTTGTCGGAAGGCATAACCACGGATTCTATCTTTCCATAGGCACCAAATTCTGCCGCAATCTCGTCCTCGGTAATATCAAAGGATAGATTACCTACATAAATTTTCATTATCTACCATCCTTTATCCCGGATAATATTTCGTCTTATGATTGACTTCTCTGTCGCCGCCGCCGCTGGGCATTCTTTCTAACTTTGATGCGAGCCGCCTCGCTCTTCGGTACGAAATGGCGGTTGGCTTTAACCTCTCGCAAGACACCACTCATCTGCACCATCTTTTGGAAGCGGTGTAACAACGATTCCTGTGATTCACCTTGACGTATTGATACTTCCAATGACAACCCTCACACTCCTAAAGTCACATCTTGACCGATTACTCAGCACGGTACTCCAGTTTCCTTACAACGGCCTGAACAAACCACGGAGAACATTTAGTAAGGCGAACTATAACCATATCTAGCGTTACCACAGCTGCTACCACCGTTTCCGTAGCGCTCTGACTTCCTTACCTAACGGCATTCGGGACAACATTTGGGCTCGTCAGTATATCCTCTAGATTGCAATAACTCTTGTTCGTCAGCGCTGAGAATGAACCCACTCCCGTAATCAGAACATTCGAGCATCTTACCGCAAAAGACCCTGGATGACCTTCTCTCTTCTTTATTTGGCTAGAGTTTTGGTCACCCAATATGTGAGAAAAACTGTTAGGTTCAATCAGACACATGATAACCAGTACTTATAACCAAATAGCATTGTACCACAACTATTTTTAATTCACAACCAAACTGTCTATTAGGTTCCAATAAGTCGTGGCTTCCGGTTCCTGTTGTTCCATTCTTATTTCTCAATCACAGTGGTTATTAATACTACTACTTTTGGGGAAGCAGGTCATACCTTAGTGTCAATACCTGGCCCTCCTCAGAGATAAGGTGAACTATGCTTGAACCGTAAACCAAACCGGTCAGTCATCTCTTGCTGGATTTCGTGATAAAGCTCCATAAACTCTTTCTTGGGCTTTCCGGTAGTCATATCATAGCAATCCTGATATCTCTTTCCGGCAGGTGGATTAGGCAGCTGGTCTTCATATTTCGCAAGCAGTACCTTCACGATTTCATTCGCCTCTTTACGGCTCAGGCCGACCGCCGCGTGGGCTACGCTGTTGGCAAATATAGGTTCCACCGGGCCGCCGTAATCCGTAATCGTACCTTTAGCTTGAGAGGCTACTTCCACAGAGCCGCCGGAGGCTACCGCGCCGATAATCCAAGCACTATATTCGTAAAAACTCATCCTAGTCATTGGCCCTGCCGCGGAATAGCCGATGTTACTCACTGGCAAGAGACTGTTTCGAGTAACCGCCTGGTTGGCCAGACTCCGTGCCCAGATGGCATCCCGGCTACCTGTTGACAGTTCAAAGTGAGTTGGAAACGGGTGTTGGACGGCTCCGCGTAGGAGAAGTATGTCCACTGGGTTATAGGCGGCGGTGACCACCGCCG
>NZCW01000025.1 GCA_002688435.1 Dehalococcoidales bacterium | reverse complement strand
GGGTTAGTTCAATTACCATAACATGCAATCCCAAGCACAGCCCGAGGTAGGGGATTTTGTTGTTTCGGGCATAGTTAGCCGCTCTTACCATACCCTCGATACCCCGGATGCCGAAACCGCCCGGGACGATAATACCCTGCGTCGAGTGCAGTAGTGTTTCCGCACCGTCTTTTTCTAGGTCCTCGGAATGGATCCAGCACAGATTAATATTCCGGTCATGATACAGGGCCGCGTGGCACAGCGCCTCGCGCACCGAAAAGTAGGCATCGGTCAATTCAACGTATTTGCCTACTAGGGCGATGTTAATCGGCTCGTGGGGTATCTTCAAACGCTCCACCATTCTCTGCCAGTCGCTCAGGTCTTTCCGTCGCGTTTTCAGGCCGAGTTTGTTGATAACCAGCCGTCCCAGTCCGGACTCTTCCAGCAATAAAGGTATCTCGTAGATGGTGGGTACGGTGGGTAAGGGAATAACGGCCTGCCGTTCTACGTCACAGAACAGGGAGATTTTATCCCGGATACCTTCCGGGATGGGTAGGTCACTACGGCAGATAATCACGTCCGGCTGGATACCGATGCGGCGCAGCTCATTAACGCTGTGCTGGGTGGGCTTGGTCTTTAGTTCCTGGGTGGAGTTGAGATAGGGGAGCAGGGTGACGTGGACAAAGAGCACATTGTCCCGACCGACGTCATTTCTCATCTGCCGGATGGCTTCTAGGAAGGGTTGCCCTTCAATGTCACCCACGGTGCCGCCCACCTCAATTAGCACGACATTGGCCCGGGAGTGCTCGGCCAGCTGCTTGAAGCGTCTCTTTATTTCGGTGGTCAGGTGGGGCACTACTTGGATGGTGCCGCCTAGAAAATCGCCCCGTCTCTCTTTGGCAATAACGGTACTGTAGATTTGTCCCGAGGTAACGTTGGAATCGGTGGTAAGTTCCGCGTCGATGAAGCGCTCGTAGTTACCTAAGTCTAGGTCGGTCTCGGCACCGTCCCGGGTAACGAATACCTCTCCGTGTTGGTAAGGGGACATCGTGCCTGGATCAACATTGAGATAAGGGTCCAGCTTCTGTACGGACACGCTAAGACGGCGACTTTTTAGTATGGTGCCGATGGAAGCGACAGTGATACCCTTGCCCACGGAACTAACCACACCACCGGTAACGAAGATATACTTTGACATAGAGGAAACCAAATTCTAAAACACCAAGAAAAGCCTTTGATTTTTTGGTAGTCAGTTAAGGATTAATTAAGGATTAAGGTCGGACTCGGGTTACCAAGAGCATTAAGGTTTTGGAGAGCGCTCCCTGTAATCTATGCAAGGAAATGACCTGACCTGTCAAGTCTTCATCGGGGAAAACGAGTGTTTCTTTTATTATAGAGAGATAAAGGTTAATTGTCAAGTTTTGGATCTGATGGGTTGGTAACATCGGGGAAAGGGATACTGGAAGAGAATCTAAGAGAGACGAAACCCCCTCTTTGACATCTTCCCCCCTTTAAAGAGTGAAATACTAGAGGAGAGTTTCAAAGTGGTGAGGCATTTCAATACGAATATGGAGAGTTTTAGAAGGATGACACCACTCTAACGTAATCCCTCCCCTTTTCCCTTTGTTAAGAGGAAGAGGGACATAAGGGATAGGGTTATTGCCTAAGATTTAAAGAAGATGAGGTTAATAATTAATAAATAGCGGGGACACTGGATTTAAGTTCATCATAGATTTATTAGACGATTGAGATAATCTTGTCACTGGATGTAAAATAAGACAGTTAAGGCATCGTGCTATAATCTATATTGGATTAAAAGTCGTTTTAAAGGAGAAGGCAGCCAATGGATGAACTCAAGGTTTTCACCGGTAATGCCCATCCGACTCTCGCTCGGGCGGTAACTGAGTATATGAGCATCCCTCTGGGGGAGAGTGAGGTCTTCCAATTCAGTAATGAAAATATCTTTGTCCGCATTCTGGAGAACGTCCGGGAGCGAGATACCTTCGTCATTCAATCTCTCTGTTCCCCGGTCAACACTAACTTGGTGGAGCTGCTCATTATGATTGATGCTCTGAAAAGAGCTTCTGCCGAGCGGATTACGGCGGTAATCCCTTATTACGGGTACGGGCGTAGTGATAAGAAAGACCAGCCCCGCGTGCCTATCACCGCTCGTTTAATCGCTGACCTGCTGACGGTAGCTGGGGCTAATCGGTTGCTGACGGTAGATTTGCATGCCGCGCAGATTCAAGGTTTCTTCAGCATACCGGTGGACGAGCTAACGGCGCTTAATCTATTGGCTAATTATTTTGCCGGGAAAAACTTTGATGACTTGGTGGTGGTAGCCACGGACATCGGCATCACTAAACGGGCGCGGGATATGGCCGAAAGGCTGAACGCCCCACTGGCAATTATGGAAAAAAGACGGGTGGGTAACGTTGACCAGGCGGAGACGCTGAATGTCATCGGTGAAGTAGAGGGTAGGATAGCCCTGACCGTGGATGATGAAATAGACACCGCTGGCTCTCTGGTTAACGTTGTCGAGACACTGAAAGAGCATGGGGTGAAAGAAGTCTATGCCTGCTGTACCCACTCGATATTATCCGGTCAGGCTATCCCGCGGATAGCTTCATCCCCGGTGAAAGAGATAGTCGTTACTGATACCGTTCCGGTCAAGGATGAGAGAAAACTGGACAAGCTTATAGTCCAATCGACGGCGCCGCTGCTGGGCGAGGCTATCCATCGCATCCATACCGGGAAGTCTATTGGAGCCATGTTTGAATAAGCCAGATAAAGATAAATCTAAAGAGATGATAGAGGTGTACCGGGCCGTTGGGGAATCGGAAGCACAGCTTATCAGGGGCTTGCTGGAGAGTTATGGTATACCTAGTCTCTTGAAGTCAAATGCGGCTCCTTCCGTGCATATGTTTGTTGTTGATGGTATGGGTGAGGTCCGGGTTATGGTCTGGGAAGAGGCGGCGGAGAAAGCTAGAGAGCTGATTGAAGGAAGAGGCGATGCTTAAATGGCTCAGCGGCCTAGGTGATTCCAATGAGAAAGAACTGAAACGCCTTTGGCCGATAGTCGATCGCATAAACGACTTGGAGCCCGAGTTCGAGAAGTTTGGCGATGATGAACTGCGGGCGAAGACAGAAGAGTTTAAGGCACGGCTGGAAGCGGGTAGTACGCCGGAAGAGCTGCTGCCTGAGGCTTTTGCCGCCGTACGTGAAGCCGCTAGGCGGACTATCGGTCAGCGTCACTACGATGTTCAGTTGCTGGGTGGCATCGTCCTTCACCAGGCTAAAATTGCCGAGATGAAGACTGGCGAGGGTAAAACCTTGGTGGCTACCCTGCCCCTTTATTTGAACTCGCTGACCGGTCGGGGATGTCACTTGGTTACCGTTAATGACTACCTCGCCCGACGGGACCCTTACTGGATGGGGCCTATCTACCATGCCCTGGGGGCCAGCGTGGCTAGTATCTACCCTCAGCAGAACTCGGATGAACACCAACCCTCCCGTCTCTATGACCCCGACCATGATTCGAGGGATAGTCGCTGGCGTTATTTCCGTCCCGTTTCCCGGCGCCAGGCTTATGAAGCTGATATCACCTACGGCACCAGTAGTGAGTTCGGTTTTGACTACCTGCGGGACAATATGGTTATGGATCTGTCCCAGTGTGTGCAGCGCCCCTTGAACTACGCCATTGTTGACGAGGTGGACAATCTCCTCATTGACGAAGCCCGCACTCCGCTTATCATCAGCGGTCCGGCGGCGGAATCAGGGCAGACTTACCAGGTGTTTGCCCGAATTGTCCCACGTCTGCAACGTGATGAGGACTATGTCGTTGATGAAAAAGAGCGGGGCGTCAACCTGACCGACACCGGCATCAGTAGTGTGGAAAGGATGTTAAGCCGGGAAGGACTACTGAAGTCGCCCAATCTATATGACCAGGTAAACTACGCACTGACCTGCTATCTGGAAAGCACTCTGAAAGCCCACACGCTGTTTCGGCGGGACCGCGAGTACGTCGTCAAGGATGGTCAGGTTATCATTGTTGATGAGTTCACCGGAAGATTAATGTTCGGCCGCCGCTACTCCGAGGGACTGCATCAGGCGATAGAAGCTAAGGAGCATGTTAAGGTTCAACGGGAGAGCATGACTTTTGCCACCATTACCATCCAGAACTACTTCCGCATGTACCGGAGGCTGGCCGGTATGACCGGTACCGCCCTCACCGAGGCCGAGGAATTCCATAAGATATACGGGCTTGAGGTACTGCTGATTCCCACCCACGAGCCGATGATTCGCCAGGACTTTCCTGACCAGATTTATAAGGATGAGAAAGCCAAGTTCCAGGCGGTGGCCCATGAGATTGAACAGCTTTACCGGGAGGGACGCCCAGTGCTGATTGGTACGGTATCTATTGAAAAATCGGAATACCTGAGCGAACTCTTGAAAAGGAAGGGGATTACCTGCCAGATACTTAACGCTAAATATCACGAGAAGGAGGCGGGTATCATTGCCCGGGCAGGGAGGTCGGGGGCGGTCACTGTGGCCACCAATATGGCCGGGCGCGGCGTTGATATTGTTCTGGGTGGTAGCCTGGACAGGCAGGATGAGATGGCCTGGCAGGAGGAACATAAGAAGGTGGTGGCACTCGGTGGACTGCACATTACTGGTACTGAGCGCCACGAGGCCCGACGGATTGATAACCAACTCCGAGGCCGGGCGGGCAGGCAAGGTGACCCAGGGAGTTCCCGCTTCTATGTGTCTCTGGAGGATGATATCGTGCGGCGCTTCGGCGGCGATCGTTTCAAAGGTGTTATGGACTGGGTAGGCATGGACGATGCCCCCCCTATTGAGAGTAAACTGGTTAATCGTTCTATTGAAGGTGCCCAGATCCGGGTGGAAGGTTTTCACTTTGACATGCGTAAGCACCTGGTGGAGTACGATGACGTGGTCAATAAGCAACGCGAGGTTATCTATACCCAGAGAAGGAAAATACTGGATAAGGGTACTGACCTTAAGATTAATATTCTGTCGATGGTGAAAGAAGAGGTGCGGCAGGTGGTGACCAGCCATATCGCTGATGAACATGGTATCGATTGGGATATAGATGGCTTGCTGGTGGATGTCGCCACTATCTTTCCTTTGCCGCTGGATTTCAATGCTGATACTGTTTCCCGGATGAAACCGCGGCAGATTGAAGATAAACTAGTTGAGCTGGCGGAAACCCGGTACGAGGAACGGGAGAAAGAGCTGGGCGCCGATAATATGCGGGTGCTGGAGCAGCTGGTGATGCTGCGCACTGTAGATAATCTGTGGGTGGAGCACCTGACTATGATGGAGAATATGCGCCTGCAGGCGGGATGGCAGACCCTACGCCAGACGCGGGCGGTGGACGCTTACAAGCGGGAGGGGTATCGGCAGTTCCAGACATTGCTGGATACTATCCAGCATGATGTGGCCCGTACTACCTATCATACAGGTATCGTCAAGCGGGAAGCTCCAGAGGTGGTCCCGTCGGCCATGGCACAGGCGGCTGGGCGCGTTGGTGAAAACCGTAGAGCATTGGTAAAGGCCGGCAGCCGGAAGGTGGGCCGCAACCAGTCCTGTCCTTGTGGCAGCGGTAAAAAATACAAGCACTGTTGTGGGAGGTGATGTGGTGATGACTGATGAAGTACTGCAGAAGACGTTAAAAGAAGTATCCGATGGCTTGGCCGAACTGGCCAATACCGGGAAACCGCTGACCAGAGAGCAGAAAAAATACCGCAGGAAGCTTGTAATGAGGCAGTACATTCTGACTCAGATAAAAGTGGCTAAGGAAAAGAAACACAAAGACACGGAGATTTTTCATACCACTATCTACGAGATGCTGATATCCTGGGGAGAACGGCACCCGGTGCTGATGTTTTGTATGACCAATATAATGAGGGCGCGATGGGGGATAAGTGGCCCTCATAGGATATGATGGGTGGTGAAACTGGTGAAAAACACTGAAATCGCTAAAGTATTTAAGGATATTGATGAGCTTTTAAAGCTCAAGAAAGATAATATTTTTAAAACAAGGGCTTACCAGAAGGCGGCGCGCTCTATTGAAGAGCTGTCGATGGAGGTAACGGAGCTGATGTCCGGGGGCAGATTGAGGGAAATCTCGGAGGTAGGGGAGGCGATTATTAAAAAGATTACCGAGTTGATGACCACCGGGCACCTTGCCTGCTACGAAAAATTGAAGGTCGAGTTCCTGGCGAGGGTGAATTCCGTTCTCGGTTAGCTGGTGAATGATGGTAAAGCTGGTGGAAAATCTATCGTCTTCACAGTTACTCCAGGCCAGTGACGCCGGGGTGATAAGGCATTTGGCACAGGCCATTACCGCGGGCGAGCACTGGTACACCGCTCTGCTGGAGGCTATGGGGTGGTGGGGTGCTGCTGATGAACTCCATAACGGACGCGTCTATCGCTACATTATCGCCGGGGAGGCCTTTGACTGGTTACTGCTGGCGGAGCGGCTGTGTCAGGCAGTGGATGGCTTATTATCTAGCGGTAGGAAGAATACCCTCCTTTTTCACGGTCGGCCGCCGCTAGACCTGGGCTTGGAGCAGGTCAAGGCGCTTATCGGCGACCGTAAATATAACCAGTATCTGAACTACTTTTACGGTATTACCGTTGAGAAAGCTTTGGTCATGGCGGTGCAGCAGGAAGTACAGAAGGAGAGACAGCTGTGGCGCGATGGTCGGGAGCATGATACGGAAAACGAGGCTTATCGTCGTATCTACGGAGCTAATAAAGCGGTGCTACTGAAACGCTTCCGGCGGGAGAAAGGTTATCCTCAGTCCCGTTCAATCTCTCTGTCCGGACTGAAGGAGTTCACTTACTGGCTTTTCAAATACCGGCTGGTGCAATGTGATAAGGCTCGGGTAGCCAGTGATACCCGGAAAGCGCTGGCGTACTTGAAGCGTCTGTGGGTCGGCCGGGGATTTTTTGGCGTGCTGGCGACCGACGAGCTGCTGACGGAGCGCCGTTAGCTATATTCGGGTAGTATTTCGTCTCGTCTCCCCGCTGGCCGGGCCGTTAAGTATTTTCGCTGTCTTTTGGGGCTTTCACTACTAGTGTCGGCACGTTCCCACTCTGCACGACCTTGGTCGTAATACTGCCGAAGGTCATCCGGGCCAGGCCCGACCGGCCGTGAGTTGACATCGCCACCATGTCGGCTTTGGTTTCATCGGCGGCCCTGATAATCTCCTGTGCGGCGTTGCCGGTGGCTACTTTGGTCTTGATGGTAGTCCTCTTGCTTTTCAGGCTTTCCCCAATATTTTCTAGGTACTGCTTGGACATTATTTTAATATACTCTACTTCTTTTTCCGAGTAAGGGACCTGAATACTGGACTCTCCGGCAATAATGTAGCGGGTCAGTGACGAGACTACTTGGAAGAGGATTATTTCTATTTTTACCTCTGACGCTAGTTTGGTTAGCAGTTCCGCGATGTAGGGTAGGGCGGCTTCGCCTGCCTTGGAACCGTCCAGTGGCACCAGAATTCTCTCGTACATTTTTCACCTCTTCTAATGTTTGGGTAGTTGCTGTTTCAGTCTTTCTAGTTTATCACGGGCAATATAGAGTTTCTGCCGTTCCTTGTCAATAACCGCCGCGGGTGCCTTATCCAGAAAAGCCCGGTCTTTAAGCCGGACCTGTCGGCGGTCGATTTCCACCTGACTCTGGGCTATCTCTTTTTGGAGTCGTCTCCTCTCTGTTTCCGGGTCGAGCATACTGGTCATGGGTATGGTTACTTCCGATTCTTTAAGTACTAGGACCAGGGTGTTGTTGCCTTGGGTGCCTTCCGGCCGGTTATTCTGGAAGGTAATCGGCCTGGTCCGGGACAGTGTCTGGATTGCCTCGGCGTGGGGGGTGATGGCGGCGGTAAGTTTGCCCGCGTAGATTTGCGCCTCAATCCATCGGGTATTCTCCACTTTATACTGGGCTCGGGCGGTGCGGATGGCATGGACTATCTCGATGATGGCTGCCATGACCCGTTCCGCCGCCGGGTCGATGGCAGTGGTATCGGCTTCTGGGTAGGCGGCGACCATTATGGATTCGGTTGTCTGCCGGCTGGTGGGTAGGTGCGGCCTGAGGTTTTGCCATAGCTCTTCGGTGATGAAGGGCATGTAGGGGTGCAGCAGGCGTAGTGAAGTCTCCAAGACGTGGACCAGCACTGGTAAGGGAGACGGCAGTTCCTTGGTCGGGCGCAGGCGAACCTTGGAGAACTCGATATACCAGTCGCAGAACTCGCCCCAGAGGAAATCGTGGATTTGCCGCTGGGCTTCTCCGAACTGGAAGTCGGCCATCAGACTGATGGCGCTGGCCGTGGTGCTATTGAGTCGACTCAGAACCCAACAGTCTTCCACCGGAAGCGAGTCCGACTTTATTTCTGTTGCCGCGCCGCCGGTCTTAAGGCTCCTGACGACAAAGCGAGTGGCATTCCACAGCTTGTTGGCGAAGTTGCGGCC
>NZCW01000024.1 GCA_002688435.1 Dehalococcoidales bacterium | reverse complement strand
CGCCGGTTAAAGCGGTACGCGAGCTGGGTTCAGACCGTCGTGAGACAGGTCGGTCTCTATCCGTCGTGGGCGTCTGGAGATTTGAGAGGAGCTCTCTCTAGTACGAGAGGACCGAGAGGGACAGACCTCTGGTGTGCCAGTTGTCCCGCCCGGGGCATAGCTGGGTAGCTACGTCTGGTGAGGATAAGCGCTGAAAGCATCTAAGTGCGAAGCCAACCTCAAGATAAGATCTCCCATCCTCCCCTTCTGGGGAAGGAGTAAGACCGCAAGTAGACTACTTGTTTGATAGGCGGTGGGTGTAAGGGCAGTAATGTTCTGAGCTTAACCGTACTAATGGTCGAGGGCTTGACCTGCTTCAGAGTTATTATTAGGTACGGATAAAGGGGAGGGGTGTAAAAGCCCCTCTTTTCTTTTCTGCTGGCCTGTGCTGGTAATTGATTTAGGTGTTTGAACTTCAAACGGTGGGTGCTAATTTTGAGGAAATAATTCGAGGCTAATTAGCTTCGGGAATTGTTTTCCTGGTTATGTAATACTGGTGGCCTGTCTGGCAGAGTGTTGGTTCCATGGGAAAAGGGAGGGTTTCCGGAGTAGGAAGTGTGAGGGACTTTTATCTCTCTCGGTGCTCGGCGGGGGGGTATTTCTTTTAAAAAGTGGGACGAGTTGTTCCCCATCTCTCACTACTCTCCGTAGGTATCTTTTCCCACCCGAGCCCGCCCTCGGGGCGTCTGTGATTTGCCCCGTAGTTTTCCACCCTACCCGTAGAAAGCGGGAGTGTCCAAGAGGGGCGGAAGCCTCTCTTTCTTTTTCTTCCCCTCTTTTAAAATCCCTCTCGGACTCCCTTTACGAAAGGGAGATGATTAGTCCCCCCTTTTGTAAAGGAGGATTTAAGAGGGATTCAATAAAAAGATTACTTCATCCTTCCACTGAAGGACTCGTAATGATACGGTGGGAATGGGGATAAAGAAGGGATGGGTTAACAGATAAAACGAGGGGTTTGGTAGATACAAAAACGCCCTATAAGAGGCTTGAAATGTATTTGACTTGATGATAAAGTCTATATGGTGCAAAAGCTACTTTTATTAAACGTAAAATCAGGCGATGGCTATCTTTCGGAGACAGTTTTTCTGTTTTTCTGTTGCTCGGCTCAAGCCGGAGCTTTGTTGGTTTAACAGGGTCTATGGAGGTAAAGAAATAGATGTATGAAATATTGCGGAAAGAGGCCTTGGTGCCTAACATCCACCTGTTTAAGATGGCGGCCCCCGAGGTGGCTAAAAAAGCCCGGCCCGGCCAATTCGTCGTTATCCGGATTGACGAAAAAGGCGAGCGTATTCCGCTTACCGTGGCCGACTGGGATGAGAAAGAAGGCAGTGTTACCGTGGTCTGCATGGAAGTGGGGACGACCACTCGCCGTCTGGCCACACTGGGTACCGGTGAGGCTATTGCCGATTTCGCGGGGCCACTGGGAGTACCCACCCATATTGAGAAGCTCGGCACCGTGGTCTGCGTGGCTGGTGGATTCGCCGTGGCGGTGGTTATGCCCATCGCCCGGGCCATGAGGCAGATGGGCAACAATGTTATTTCCATCCTGGGAGCGCGCAATAAAGACCTGATTTTCTGGGAGGAAGAGCTGCGCCGCGTTAGTGACGAGCTAATTGTAACTACCGATGACGGCTCCTATGCCCGTAAAGGGATGGTGACCGAGCCGCTGAAAGAGCTTTTGGAAGGCAACGGCAAAGTTGATCGGGTCATTGCTATTGGTCCGAGTATCATGATGAAATTTTGCGCTAAAACCACCGAGTCGTTCGGAGTCAGGACCATCGTCAGCCTGAACCCGATAATGGTGGACGGTACTGGTATGTGCGGCTGCTGCCGCGTCTCGGTGGGCGGAGTGACTAAATTTGCCTGCGTGGACGGCCCTGATTTTGACGGGCATCAAGTAGACTGGGACCTGCTCTTCGCCCGCCAGCGGACCTATCTTGACGAGGAGAAATGGTCTCTGGAGCAGTGGCAATGCCAGGGCGGTGGTCATTCTTGAATTGGAGTCTGGAGGTAATAAGGATATATGGTAAAGCTTAATTTAAACCGAGTGGAGATGCCCCGGCAGAAGCCTGAGGTACGGGCGAAAAACTATAATGAGGTGGCGCTGGGCTACAACCAGGAGCAGGCTATCGAGGAAGCCAGGCGCTGTATCCAATGCCCCAAGTATCCCTGCGTTGCTGGCTGCCCGGTAGAGATAGATATTCCCGGCTTTATTCTCGCCCTGCGAGAGAACCGGATGGAGGAAGCGGTCAAGATACTGAAGAGTAAAAATGCCCTGCCCGGCATCTGTGGGCGAGTCTGCCCTCAGGAGACACAGTGCGAAGTGGTCTGCACTCTGGCGAAGAAAGAGGCGCCGGTGGCTATCGGCCGCCTAGAGCGCTATATTGCCGATTGGGAACGGGAGAACATGGGAGCGGTGGCACCAGAACCCGTCAAGCCCACCGGGAAAAAGGTGGCTGTGGTCGGCTCGGGGCCGGCCGGACTTACCGCGGCGGCGGACCTAGCTATGCGAGGACACCGGGTGACCATCTTTGAGGCGCTGCATATTGCCGGTGGAGTGCTGATGTACGGTATCCCTGAGTTCCGTCTACCGAAAGCGATCGTGCAGGGCGAGGTGGATTACGTGGCATCTCTGGGCGTGGAGATTAAGCTGGACTCGGTGGTGGGAAGACTGGTGACCATTGATGAGCTACTAGGTAACGGTTATGACGCCGTTTTTCTAGGTACCGGCGCCGGATTACCCATGTTTATGGATGTCCCCAAGGAGCACCTGAACGGCATCTATTCGGCCAACGAGTTCCTGACCCGGGTTAACCTGATGAAAGCCTACATGTTCCCGGAGTATGATACCCCGGTTCGGATTGGTCGCCAGGTAGCCGTGATTGGCGGCGGTAACGTGGCTATGGACTCGGCACGGTGTGCCCTCCGGCTCGGTGTTGAGAAAGTATATATCGTCTACCGGCGCTCCGAGGCGGAACTGCCGGCCCGGCGCGAGGAAGTGGAAAACGCCCAGGAAGAGGGTATCATTTTTAAGCTGCTGACTAACCCCAAGCGATTTCTGGGTGACGAGCAGAATAACGTGGTAGGTATGGAATGCTACGAGATGGAGCTGGGTGAGCCTGACGAGAGCGGGCGGCGCCGCCCCATAGTGAAAGAGGGCACCGAGTTTACTATTGACGTGGATGTGGTCATCGTGGCGCTGGGCACTACCCCCAATCCCCTCATTGCCGCCACCACTCCTGGACTGGAGATCACTAAGAAGGGCACGGTGGTGGCCGACGAGGCCACTGGTAAGGCGGCGAAGGATAGGGTCTGGGCGGGTGGTGATATCGTCACCGGCGCGGCTACGGTCATCAGCGCTATGGGCGCCGCCAGAATGGCGGCCAACGATATTGATAAATATCTGGGAGGATAGTTTTTTAGTTCAGTATGAATATGGTATTCGAGAGAGGCGAAAACCCCTCTTTCTTTTTCTCCCTCTTTTAATCTCTAAAATTATTTGCCCGACCCCCCTGATTCTGCGTATAATAATGGGCGTAATATTCTGAAAAGCAGGTGATTACATGAAGCCATACGGACTGGAAAATATCAGGAACGTGGTGTTACTATCCCATGCCGGCGCGGGCAAGACGACTACGGCGGAAGCTGCCATGTACACGGCGGGAGCGATTGGCCGGCTAGGTAAAGTTGATGACGGGTCCAGCACTTCGGACTACGACCCGGATGAAGTGAAGCGTAAAATCAGCATTAACTTGGCTTTGCTGCCTGGTCCGTGGCGGGAGGTCAAGGTCAATCTTATTGACACCCCCGGTTATGCCGACTTCGCTGGGGAGGTTAAAGCGGCGCTGCGCGTCGGCGAGGGGGCCATAATCGTTATCTGCGCTGCTTCTGGTGTGGAGGTCGGCAGCGAACAAGTGTGGGGCTATTGCCAAGAAGCTGATCTGCCGCGTCTTATCCTGGTAAACAAGGTGGACCGTGAGAATGCCGATTTCTTCCGTACGGTAACCGAAATACAATCCCGTTTCGGGGCCAAATGTCTGCCGATACAGCTGCCGATAGGCGCCCAAGATAATTTTCAGGGTGTAGCTGACTTGTTGACTAGGAAAAGCTATACCGGTTCCCCACCGAAGGAAGGTGAGTTACCGTCATCCTTGGAGGCCCAGGCCGGTTCTTTCCGGGAGAAGCTGGTGGAGGCGGCGGCGGAAACCGATGACCGCCTCATCGATAAGTATCTCGGTGGGAAGGAGCTCAGTCTGGAGGAAATTAGGGCCGGCCTGAGACAGGCAACAGTGAGCGGTAGTGTTATTCCCATCTTGGCCGGTTCGGCACTGCAAAACGTCGGGATGAACGGATTGCTGGATGCTGTTGGTGATTACCTGCCGTCACCCAAAGAGCGGGTAGTGGCTACCGTCGGCGAACCGAAAGTCGAGTCAAGCCAGGAAGGCCCGTTGGCGGCGCTGGTGTTCAAGACCACGGCCGATCGTATTGGTAAGCTCACCTACTTTCGCGTCTACTCCGGCGCGGTGGACAGTAATTCACAGGTGTGGAACGCCACGCGGGGCAGCGTGGAGCGGATAGGCCAGCTGTTTACGCTGGGGGGTAAGAACCAGGAACCGGTGCCGCAGGTTCCGGCCGGGGACATCGGTGCCGTGGCAAAGTTAAATGTTACGGCTACCGGGGATACCCTGTCCAGCCAGAATAAACCGGTGAAGATTGCCCCCATTCAGTTTCCGGAGCCCATTTTTGACGGGGCGGTCTATCCCAAGACGAAGGCAGACCTAGACAAACTGGGGGCGTCGCTGGCCCGGCTGGCGGAAGAAGACCTTACCTTGAAGGTGCGCCGGGATAACGATACTGGTGAGACTATTCTGTCGGGCATCGGGGAAACCCAGCTGGAAGTGGCCGCCGATAAGATGATGCGTAAATTCGGGGTGGGCGTGAAGCTAGAGACACCCAAAGTGCCTTATAAAGAGACTATTACGGCCTCAGCCAATGCCGAGTACAAACACAAGAAACAGAGCGGGGGACACGGCCAGTACGGGCATGTCCTGCTGGCACTGGAACCTCTACCCCGCGGCAACGGTAATGAGTTCGCGGAGAAGATTGTGGGTGGCGCAGTGCCTAAAAATTACATCCCGGCGGTGGAAAAAGGGTTTAACGAAGCCGTTCAGGACGGCGTGCTGGCTCACTACCCGGTGGTCGATGTTAAAGCAACGCTGTACGACGGTAGCTTTCACTCGGTGGACTCTTCCGAAATCTGTTTCAAGATTGCCGGCTCGCAGGCAATGAAGAAGGGGCTTTCTCAGGGGCAGCCCATCCTGCTGGAGCCGGTAATGAATATCACCATCACCGTGCCCGGTGACCTGACCGGTGACATTATTGGCGATCTCAATACCAAACGAGCCCGGGTGCAGGGGATGAACCCGGAGGGTGACGTCAATATCATTGAAGCCCAAGTACCGCTGGCCGAGGTGCTGCGCTACGCCATTGATCTGAAGTCAATAACCCAGGGGCGAGGTAGCCATCGGCTGAAGTTCAGCCACTACGAAGAGGTGCCGGCCCATATTATTCAGAAGGTCATGGCCGAAAGGCAGGCCGCGGAGAAGGAATAATTTATCCCGGCGTTTTGGTTAGGTGGCCCTGATTTCCTGTCGTAGGAAGAGCACGTAGCTGAGGGCGAAGCAGATGGCGCTCAGGCTGATTAGGCCGGTGAGGTGGGGCCAGATGAGGAGCATACTCTGTCCCAGGCTGAGAGGATTTGGTATGAGATAGGCCCGCTGGCTGGCGCTTACCATTCCCAGGCTGCCCACCAGCATTGGGTTAATCACTGCCCGGGTCGCTTCCTGGAACAGGAAATTCGGGGAAAACCGCATTATCATTAGCTGTAATTCCGTATAGCGGATTAGCTCCACTTGAGGAGATTCGGTGGTGACTGGAACTACGGTACTGGCGATCCATGGAGCGACCATGAAGATAAAGATGCTGAAGAATAGCCAGATCCCGAGTGAGGTCAGTAGAGACGAAGCTACCCGACGGAGCAGGACGGAGAAAAGTATGGCCAGCCCCATCCAGAAAGCTCCGTAGACAATGGAGAGAAAGAGATAGAGAAAAAGCCGGAGGATTTCCTCGGCGGTGGGCGGCACGCCAATCATCCGCAGGCCGAAGCCGGAAATCAGCAGTATCATGGCGCCAATCATGATGGTCATGGTCACCAGGCCGGCCAAGAATTTCCCGTTGATGACGCTGTCCCGGTAGACCGGCTGGGCCAGTATGCGACTCAGCGTCCCGCCGCTACGCTCGCTGTTAATGGCGTCAAAACCTAGGGCGATACCGATGAGAGGGATTATCAGCGCGATGAGAACGGGTAGAGAATTAAAAAGCGGAATGACGCCCGGCGTGGTGAAAAGGCCCAAGAAGATAAACCCCTCCGGTAAATTGGTACTACGAATACCCTGGGAAGCCGCCCAGAGTCCGGCGGCGCTGGCTAAAAGCACCAGGGCAAAAAACACAAAAAACCTGATACTGGTAAAATAATCAGCCAGCTCTTTGCGCAGGATAGCGGTCACGGCTTAATTCTCCTTGAAGTGTTTCATATAGATATCATCCAGTGAGAACTGCTCGACACTCATCTGAAGCAACGGGAAATTATGCTGCACTACGGTTTGGGATATTGCCAACTGCACGCCAGTATCTATATCAGTACTTATCAACAGCAGATTCTCCTGGATAGTTACGTCTCTGACTCCTTTAATTTTCCGGATAGCGGTAGTAAGTTTTTCGTCCGGTGAGACGGTCTCCACCTTGATGCGCTGCTGGCCTCCGCTCCTGGTTGCCCGGTTCAGTTGGTCAATGGTACCCTCCTCGACTATTTTACCCTTGGAGAGTATGCCGATGCTGTGGCACACCCTATTTACCTGGCTTAGCTGGTGGGAAGACAGCACCACCGTCGTTCCTCTTTTGGGCAGGTCGGCAATCAGGTCAAGGAGCTGGTTTATCCCTTTGGGGTCGAGGCCGGAGGTCGGCTCATCAAGAAAAAGCACCTTTGGCTTTTTAATTAAGACATCGGCGATACCTAGGCGCTGCTTCATGCCCCGCGAGAATTTGCCCACCGTCTTCTCCTGTTGTTGATCGGGTCCCGTCACCTCTATTATCTCCGTGTCCGTTAGGCCAACCATCTCCAGTACTTCGTCCACTTGGCGATTAATATCGGCGTAGTTGATGTTATTTAACTCGGCAATAAACCGCAGGTTTTCCCGGGCGGTGAGGTCTTCATAGAAGCCTACTTTTTCCGGAAGATAGCCGACCAGGCGTTTCACCTGTAATGGCTCACGGGTGGGGTTAAAGCCGCAGACCTGAGCGGTGCCCGAGGTCGGTTCGGTCAGTCCGAGCAGCATAAGGATAGTGGTGGTCTTGCCAGCGCCGTTGGGGCCCAGCAGACCGAAGATCACATTCTCTTCGATATGCAGATTGAGGCAATCAACGACGGCCGCACCGTTATACCTCTTGGTCAGGTCCTGTGTCTCGATGGTTAGTTTTTCACTCATCACGGGTATTACCTACCGCCGACTGAATCGCAGGAAGACGAGTACTAATCCGGCCACGACCAGTACGATGATAATGATGCCGACCCATCCCCAGATGGTGGGACTTTCCACGGTAACCCTGATATCAAGGTCTCGGGCGGTGGACTGAGCTCCCGAGGCCTTGAGACTTATGGAGTAGTCTCCGGCGATGGTCTCCGGCGGTGGCTTGATGTTAACATCTATTGTCTGACTGTCAATGGCCTTTAATGAGTCCAGCTTCTCCGGCGTGAACTCAACGGTCCATCCTGCTGGTTTATCGGCCGAGAGTTTAATGTCGCTGATGGCCGCCGTGCCCAAGTTGCCGGCGGTTACCGCAAAGTAGTTATCCTTACCAGAGGTAGCGGTGGTGTTATAGCGCTCCTCAGAAGGTAATAGAACTAGGGCGTACCGGGCGGTGATGTTGGCCGTAAGCTCAATGGTGTCTTTCAGCTCCCCGGAGTCGGCGGTTAGGGTTATCTTGTATTCGCCGGGTTCGGGCAGGGGCCAGAAGAGAGGACTGACCACTACCCGGGTCTTGTCGGTGAAGGTAAAACCGGGCTTGAGGCTGATGGCGGACAGCTTTTTCTCTTTCTCGTAGGGAGGGGTCATATAGATTTCCCAGTCCGGCGGGGTCGTGGTCAGCAGATTGAAGATGACGGGTTCATCCGTCATTGAGGCGGCGATATGCTGGAACTCGACCTCAAAGACGAATTCCTCCCCGGCGATACCCTCTAATGTAGGGTAGAGGGCCCTGATTTCAATACTTGGCTCCGTGACGGGGACCTTGACCTCAACTCTGATATCAATATCCTTGGACGAAGCTTCGTCTCCGGTAGCAACGAAGTTAATCATGTAATCCCCGGCAGCAGTCCCTGACGGCACTTCTATGGTGGTTTTTAATCTTTCATTCTCTCCGGCTTCCAGCTTGAGCATGCTCTCCGGGTCGAATTCGATTTCCCAGCCGTCGGGTTCCTCGGAAGAGAAGGCGATATTATTTATGGTGGCGGTGCCCGTATTTTCTACGTCTAAGTAAATCATCTTATCATTACCGGCTACAATGACACTATCATAGCGGTCCCTCTCCGGTTTGAGGCTCAGGGTATAATCGGGCGCCGACTGTGCCAAGACACTACCCAGCGGGCAAAGCGCCAGCAAGCTCACTACCAAGAGACATATTATTCTCACTACTTTCATTGCTTTACCACCTCGTCAAGAATTTTTTTAAATTTTACACGTGACTTTTAATAATACTACAACTCAACAGCAAAATGCAATAAGGTAGAATGACGGGTTTCCACTCATGGCTTACCGACGCTACTCTGTCAGGAGTTCTCTGACCTTGTCGGTGAAGGCCGGTAGTACCTTTTCCCAGTCGCCGACCACGCCGAAACGGGCTTCCCGGAAGATGTTTGCCTCCGGGCTTTTATTTATGGCGATGATATTTTTACTGCCGGAACAGCCGGCCATGTGCTGGCTGGCTCCGGAGAGGGCGATGGCAATGTATAGCTCAGGGGTGACGATTTTGCCGGTAAGCCCCACCTGTGAGACATCGGGCACCCAGCCGTTATCTATAGCTGGTCGGCTGGCGCCGACCGCTCCTTTGAACAGTCCGGCCAACTTGGCTAATTGTTGGAAGCCCTCGGCGTTGCCGATCCCCCGGCCGCCACTGACGATGACTTCGGCATCTTCCAGTCTTATCTCGGCCACCGCCTGCGGTACTTTCTCCAGTACTCTGGTCCTGATGGCGGCTGGCTCTAGGCCGGCGGTAAAGGGGATGACTTCGCCCTTTCTGGCGGTGTTCCGCTCCGGGGGCGACATGGCTTTGGCCCTGACGGTGGCAACCTGGGGGCGGGACTCGGTGAGAAAAACGGCTCGAGCGTTCCCCCCGTAGACTGGTTTGGTCTGCCGCAGCCATTTTGACTCCATGTCTATTGCTAGGTCAACACAGTCTAAAGTGGCCGCTGTTTCCAGCCGGAAGGCTAACCGGGGTGCCAGGTCACGGCCGATTTCCGTCTGCCCGAGAAGGATAATCTGAGGCATTACCTCTCCGGTTAGTCTGGCCATGACCGGTAGGTAAGCGTCCGTCTGATAGTCCTCAAGCAGTTGGTCCTCAACGGTGTATACTTTATCGGCGCCGAAGGTAATGGCTTCCGGAGCGAGGTTACTCACGGTACGGCCGATCAGTGTGGCCATAAGTTCTTCTCCCAGCTCATCAGCCAGCTTCCGGCCGCAGCCCAGCAGCTCTACGGTAATGGCCGCCAGCTTACCGTCAGTTACCTCGGCATAGACCATAACGCCTTTATATTCGGTCACTGGTCACCTGACCTCCTCAGACTATCTGTGGCTGGAATCTTAAAATAACTTGGCTTCCCTGAGTTTCAAGGCTAGGTTAACTCCAGCCTCTTCCGGACTCTCCCCGGATATGAGGTCGCATTTACTCTCTTGGACCGGCGGGAACAGTTTGAGTAGCTTGGTCCGCCGTCCGGCGGCACCCACCCGGGAGGAGGCAACGCCGATATCCGCCGGTTTCCAGATCACCGGCTCTATCTTCTTGGCAGCCATAATTCCTTTTATGGTAGGGTAGCGAGGTTCGCCGAGCTCGTTACTGACTGTGATTACAGCGGGCAAAGGGACCTCAACAACCTCGTAGCCGTCGGCGGTGATCCGTTCCACCTTGGCTTGGCCATCGGTGCTATCCACTTTCTTGGCCAGAGTGACACCGGGTAATCCCAGTATCTCGGCGATTCCCGAGCCTATCTGTCCCGCGTCCCAGTCAGAGGCCTGCCGGCCACAAAAGATGAGGTCATAATCACCTATCTTCTTAATGGCCATGGCCAGAGCGTAAGCGGTCGAGTGGCTGTCACCGTCCGCGAAAGCCTCGTCCTCCAGCAGGATAAGCTCATCAGCCCCCATGGAGAGCGGTTTTTTCACTACTTCTCGCAGCAGGTTGATTCCCAGGCTGATAACGGTGATTTTACCTCCCCGGGCGTCTTTGATTCTCAGCGCTGCCTCGACGGCGTTCTCGTCAAAGGGACTGATTACCGCCGATACCCCGGACGGGGGTATTACTTTATTACTGGTGGCGTCAATCTGGAAGCTGGCCGGCGGCGCCTCGGGGTCAATCACCTGCTTCACGCAAACAATCAGATTCATATTAATTTCCCATCTTCGCTTTAAGAGTGACGGGAAGCTGCTCTCATGATACGTATTCCAATGGGCCGAAAGGCTCTATCGGTTCTGTAGAGTGACCTTTGACAATAAGGTTAGCCCATAGTGTGACCCAGCGCCGGGCTCCACTGAATACCGAACCTGGCCAGTCAAGTGACTAGGCACACGCTGTCCCACCCGAGGAGACGGCTCAGCAGAGGCTGACCGCCGGAGGGATGCCAAGTCTCCAGTGCCACTCGGTGCTCACTCAATTAACCTAGCCTCTTCCAATCTAAGAATCGTACCCACGGTTGCCTTCCACGTACAGTACCAGATTGGTGGGTGGTGAAATCACTCTCCAGCCATTGTCCGAAGCCTGACTTCTAATGGTATCCCTTTCAATTATATGAGAGAGGACTCCCTGCTTGGCTGGGTGATAGACGATAGAGCAGCCAGCAACGACTTCCCCGACAATGACTACTTGGCTTGATATAACATGGTTAACTTCTTATTCCGTGAACTAGTCTAGCATCAAGGTAGTCCGGTGTCAAGCAAAGGCTGACTACTCGTTCGATGCCCATCAGGTCTGGGGTAATGGCGATGGCCGCCGAGGGAAATAGACCCCGCAAGTAGGTGGTAACCACGGTTGCCTGCCCCTGGCCGACCTCCAGCAGTAAACAGCCGCGGGGGCTAAATCTAGTGCTGACCTGCCGGCACAGTCGGAGTACCTTTTCCAAGCCGGCTAGACCGCCGTTTAAAGCCAGTGCCGGCTCAAAGCTGCCCGGGCCAGTGCGGGGTATTTCTGAGGCTTCAACATACGGTAGGTTGGCGATGATAAGGTCAACCAGTGCCGGCAGAGGGTCAAGCATATCCCCGGCCAGTAGCTGGATATTATCCGCTACTCCGTGTTTGAGGCAATTACGCCGGGCGGTTTTTATTGCCGACGGTGAGATATCAGTGGCGTAAATCCTGGCTTCCGGTAGGTGCCGCGCTAGGCTGACGGCAATGGCCCCGCAGCCGGTGCCGATTTCGGCGATGGTGGTGACCGGCTGGCGGTGAGCGATGTCCAGGGTTTTTTCCACCAGTAGTTCGCTTTCCGGTCGAGGGATGAGGACAGTGGAGTCAACATGGAAATCGAGGCCGTAAAACTCGCGGTGTCCGGTGATGTAGGCGGTGGGCTCACCTCGTCGGCGGCGTGCCACCAGACGCCAGAGGGTTTGCTCCTGTTTTAGGCTGAGCTCACGGCCGAGGTCTAGGTACAGCTGTACCCGGTCTATCTGCAGGGTATGTCGGAGCAGCAGCTCGCTCTCCAGGGAAGCATCTTCAATGTTATCGGACACCAGAATCTTGCGGGTCTGCGCGAGAGCCTGTTTCAGAGTCACGCCGTCTGTTCCTTCAGCTGTTTTACCTGGTGACTGGTGGCTATGGCGTCAATGAGTTCGTCAAGCGCACCTTCCATGATGCGGGGTAGGTTGTGGAGGGTCAGGTTGATGCGGTGGTCAGAAATGCGGTCCTGTGGGAAATTATAGGTCCGTATCTTTTCGGAGCGGTCACCGGTGCCTACCTGGGAGCGCCGTTCGGTGACTATCTTCTCTTCCTGCTGACGCCGCTCTATATCCAGGAGCCGACTGCGTAGTACGGACATTGCCTTTATCCTGTTTTGCAACTGCGAGCGCTCATCCTGGCAGGTAACTACCATGCCGGTGGGTAGGTGAGTAAGGCGGACGGCGGTGGCCACCTTGTTGACATTCTGTCCCCCGGCCCCACCGCTGTGAAAGATGTCCGTTTTCAGGTCATCAGGGCTGATGGTGATGTCCACTTCCTCGGCCTTGGGCAGGACGGCGATCGTGGCGGTGGAAGTGTGGATTCTGCCTGAGGACTCAGTGGTTGGTACCCGCTGCACCCGGTGCACGCCGCTTTCATACTTTAGGCGACTGAAAGCGCCCTTGCCTTTGATTTCAAGGATGATTTCCTTGAGACTGCCGATACCGCTTTCGTTGAGGCTGATGATATCGGTGCCCCAGTTTTTCGTCTGGGCATAGCGACTGTACATGCGGAAGAGGTCAGCGGCGAAGAGCCCGGCTTCATCACCGCCCGCCCCCGCCCGGATTTCCATGATGATGTCTTTGGCGTCATTAGGGTCTCTGGGTAAGAGAGTGACTTTTAATTCCTGAATCAGGCGGTCTGACTCTGTCTCCAGACTTTCTATCTCCTGCTTGATCAGGGCGGCCATTTCTCCGTCCTGCCCGTCGCCCAGCATGGCTCTGGTCTCGGCTAGTGAGGCTGATGTCGCTTTATATTCCCGGTACTTGGTTACCAGTTCCTCCAGACCGGCTCTCTCTTGGGCCAAGGTCTGGAGCTGCTTTAGGTCGGAAGCGATTTCCGGTTCCGCTATCTGCTCATCCAGCTCCTGATAGCGTTTTTCTATTCTTGCCAGTCGATCTAACATAACGAAGCTACCTTACCTGTATTATATCATAGCTTCAGAGAGCGCTTAAAGAATTTCGGATAAGACACACTTTGTCGGGGTGTGGTATAATGCCATGGTAAAATAGTAACTCCGAAAAAACATAAATGAAAAGACAGCTAGCTAGCCTGACCTCCGGTGTCCTGAATCCTTTTCTGGTGAGCGTGGTCGTTATTCTGTTGCTTTCTTTTGAGTCGGCGTCTAGCGTCTCGGACGCGGTGAAGTGGCTGCTGATTTTCGTTACCGTCAGCATACTGCCCGTTTTCCTGGTCATCATTTATCTAGCCCATAATGATAAACTGGAAGGCATCTTCATTAATGTACGGGGGGAGAGGCACAAGATTTACCTACTGGCGGTTTGTTCTATCGTGGCCGGCTGTATCCTGCTGCTTAACCTGGGAGCACCGATGGTGCTGGTGGCCTCGCTGGTGGCCGGGCTTTCGGCAGTATTCGTCTTTATGTGTATTAATCTCCTGTGGAAGATAAGCATACACACCGCTTTTATGGCGGCTTCGGTGGCGGTACTGACCATCGTCTATGGCTCGGTGGGGGTGTTGGCGGTCATGCTGGTGCCGCCGGTAGCTTGGGCTAGGATTGAGATGAAGCACCACTCACTGGCCCAGACCATCGCCGGGGCGCTGCTGGCTGTCCTTATCGTGGTGGTGGTGTTCCGTTTGTTCGGTCTGGCTTAATTCGGCCGCTATTTTCCAGCCTGACTGATTCTGACACCACTAAAACCTCATAGTAACATAGAGCAGACAGTACTATGTCAGCTACCGGCCGAGGCGAGTAGTGTAACTCAATCAAGGAGAAAGGTCAGTGGAAAATAGAGGGGAGGTAAATGCATAATCTAAAAAAGAGTTATTTGAAGTCGGTTCTTGTTTTTACCTTACTGACGGCGTTGGCCCTGGTGGTTACCGGTTGTGAAGACTTCGGGACGTTTCCTGCCCCTGAGCCTCCGAAGGAGAAATCGGCAGAAGTGTTATCTCCCACTTTCATTACTTCTGAGGACCGGGCTATCCTGGCGGTCTACGAGCACCTGTTGGATCAGGCGGAAACCCATGAGGCTAAGGCATACCTTGCCGAATTCTCGGCGGCTAGCGATAACTGGAGTGCCGAGCCAGAGCTTTATAAGGACGGCACTACCATCTGGTATGTCGTGGTGGACATGACGGAAGCGGTAAGCTGGGAGGGGAGGCCGTACTGGCAGCAGGCCGGCTGGTTTGTGTATAAAGACGGTCGGGTAATACCGTCAAATCGCCTGGAGGCTAACGCGCTCCGGATTGAGGCTGACCTGCAGGAGCTGAGCTTCCAGCCTAGTGAGTTGTAAGGTAACCCGGCGGGTAGGACAGATTAAAGGGGCTTTATCTCCTTGAAAACAGGTTTTCCTTTTCCTCAAGGAGATATGGTGGCCTTCCCCTCGGTGTCCCTCTCTCCTCGAATTAAAGAGAGGGGGAATGTTTTTTAGAAGAGGGGCTGACGCTTCTATTTGACACCCTGCTTTAATATTCCAGAGTGAGGAGAATTAGAACATCCCACGTTAATAATACAGGGACAAGGAGAGCTAGAGCACCCCTATTTAATTCTGGAGTAAGGAGAGCCAAGATACCCGGTGTTCTAAAACTGAGGAAAGAAGAGTGCGAAGAGGCGACACTCGCGAATCATATTTGCCGGGAGTTTTGGAGGAAGGACAAAGAAGGATAGGGTTTCCATATTAAATCCCAAAGAGGGACGGGAGTCATCTGATAAAACTAAAAGTAGGAGAAGGTTAATCCGGGTTTATCTCATTAGCCAGAGGACACCACCGATGGTAAGCATAACTAAGCCGATGGTAACGGCGAGCCAGCCCCCCAGTTTTAGAGCGCTGGGCTGAGGACGTGGTGGCCAGTGCTCCATAAACTCCCGGGTATCACCAGGGCGGGCCGACAGGGAGTTGAAGTAATCCTTTTCCTCTCTCTTTCCCCAGATGAGGGTGGTCAGTCCAAGAGCGAGAAACAGGCCACCCAAGCCGATCAAAGTAAGGCAGTCCCGACAAAGCATACCCATCACCTTCCCTTCAAGCGGGAGTGCTATCGGTGTGTAACTATAAGCTATTTCCGTTTTATTTTTAAACTACCGTACGCTATTTAATCTCGGCCTTGGCTCCAGCGGCTTCTAGCTTCTCTTTAATCGATGCCGCCTCGTCTTTGTTCACTCCCTCGCGGACCGGTTTGGGCGCGCTTTCCACTAGGTCCTTGGACTCTTTCAGGCCTAGGGTGGTCACTTCACGTACGGCTTTAATTACGTTAATCTTGTTCGCCCCGATTTCCTGGAGAATCACGCTGAACTCGGTCTGCTCTTCCGCTGCCGGACCGGCGGCGGTGGGTGCTCCAGCCGCGGCCGGGGCCGCGGCGACTACCGGAGCCGCGGCGCTAACGCCAAACTCGGTCTCCAGAGCCTTGACCAGGTCGGCTAGCTCAAGTACCGCCATTTTTTTAATGGCATCTAGAATCTTTTCGGCACTCGGAGATAACTTCACTTTTTCTCTGGCGGGTGGGGCGGGCTTTTCCGCGGCCACTTCCTTTTTCACTTCTGGTTTCTTGACTTCTTCGGCGGCTGGTGGAGTGGGCTCTTCCACTGCCGGTTCTTCCGTCTCTTTTTCGGCCGCGGGCAGCTCTTCCGCTTCCGTCCTAGTCTCCGCTGTTTCCGGAGTCGCTTCCGCTTCTGGTGCGGGTTCGGTTTCCTCCACCTTGGCTGTCTCTTCCGCAGTGTCCTGAGCGTTTTCGGTCTCTTTTTCTGACATTTTATTCTTCCTCCAATTGTTTCATTCTAGCTTGTAATACACCGACAACCCCGCGCATAGGGCTGGCGAGACAACTAATCAAAGTAACCACGGGGCTCTGCATCCCGCCTAGTACTTTGCCTAGCAGTATCTCTTTTGACGGTAAGGTGGCTAAGGTTTCCACATCGCTGGAAGTCAGCGCTCGGTCGCTTAAAAAGCCTCCCTTGATGCTCAGGCTGGTCTTTGAGGTGCGGATGTGCTCGGTCAGGATTCTGGCCGGTTCGGTCATATCGCCATAGCTGAAGGCGATGGCCACCGGGCCTTGAAGTAGATTGACCAGTTCGTTCTTACCGGCCCTTTCGGCAGCAAACCGGGCTAGGGTATTCTTGACCACCCGGTACTTGATTTCGGAATCCCTCAGGGTGTGGCGCAGCTCGGTTATTTCCGCCGTGGATAGCCCGCGATAGTCAGTTAGAATGCCGACACTGCTTTCGGTAAAAACCTCCTGTAGTTCATTAATAATCCGTACTTTCTTTTCCTTGGGCATCTCCGGTCACCTCTAGGTATAAAAAAATCCTCGTGCCGGCGGCACAAGGACTAAAAATCTAGCGGGTCTAGATTTCTTTTTCCTCGGCAGGCACGTTATTTAAGCCTTATTTGGTACCTACGTCTCAGGACGCTTTATTTAGTTTTACCGCTTAATTCTACACGTTTTCGTGGAGAAAGTAAATAGCGCTTAACCGGAGCTTAAAGCGAGAGTGGGCCTGAGGTCGAGCTTCAATCCCGGACCCATGGTGGTGGTCAGGACGGCGGTGTGGACATACTGTCCCTTGGCCCCGCTAGGCTTGGCCTTCATCAACGCTTCCACCAGTGCCGTCAGGTTGCCCATCAGCATATCGCTTTCAAAGCTGGCCTTGCCCAGTGGCACGTGGATGATGGCCGTGCGATCCAGTTTGAATTCCACTCGGCCTTTACGGGCATCCTCGATGACCCGAGGTAGGTCATCGGCGGCGACCACGGTGCCCGATTTGGGGTTGGGCATCAGTCCTTTTCTCCCCAGAATCTTCCCCAATTTGCCCACCCGACCCATTATTTCCGGGGTGGCAATGGCGGTATCAAATTCTAGCCAGCCACTCTCGATTTTCTTAATCAAATCATCGCCGCCGACAATATCGGCGCCGGCCTGCTCGGCGATGCGGGTGGCTTCTCCTTGGGCAAAGACCAGAACTCTTACTGGCTTCCCCAGTCCGTAGGGTAGTAAGGCAACGCCACGGACTTGCTGGGTGGCATTGCGAGGGTCAACGCCCATTCGGAGGTGAAGCTCTACCGTCTCGTTAAAGTTGGCCTGGGCGGTCTTCCTGGCTAGTTCAACTGCCTCAACGGGGGAGTAGGCTTTTGTTTGGTCGATCTCCTGAAAGGCGGCCCGGTATTTTTTACCGTGTTTCGTCATACTTACTCCTCATAATACCGGCTCGTTACGAGCCGGTCCCGGGTTACTCTCCTATGCTCTTCAGCTTGAAAACCACCGGCCTCACTCCGTCGGTACAACAGGCCAGTATTTTCTCGGGTTCTTTTATCCAAAGGAAGTTACCGCCGAGACGGAGGTGGGTGATTTCCCTCTGGATGTTGGCAAACACTCAGGGGTATAAGCCGGAGGGACAGCTACCCGTTTCATCACGGATAAACTCCCGTCCTACTTCGAGCTTATCACACTGGGGGGCGGCGGTAAAACCGACCGGGGGGGCATCACCGAACATAGCCTGATTGCTTACCTTCTCCACCACGGTTATCTTTACCTTACTCCTGTCAGCCACCTGGAGTCTCCTTTTTGCTTTATTCGGCGGATACCTTAATCCCCATACTGCGGGCAGTGCCTTCGATGACGCGTTCCGCCTCGGTAATACTGTTGGCGCTTAAGTCCTTGGCTTTAAGCTGGGCGATCTCGCGCAGCTTCTCACGGGATAGCTCACCTATTTCCTCGTGGCCGGTGCTGCCGCTCCCTTTTTCCACGCCCAAGGCTTTTTTCAGTAAATCAGTGGCCGGCGGTGTTTTGGTAATGAAAGTAAATGACCGGTCCTCAAAGACGGTTATCTCCACCGGGACGATGGACCCCTCCTGGGACGAGGTGCGTTCATTATACTCCTTGCAAAAGCCCATAATGTTAGTCCCGTGCTGGCCCAGAGCCGGACCGACTGGTGGTGCCGGGTTCGCTTGCCCGGCTGGAATCTGTAACTTAATGATTGCCCTGACTTTTTTTGCCATGTTATATCTCCGTAGGAATTAAAGTTTCTCCACCTGTAGAAAATCGAGCTCCACCGGTGTTTCCTGGCCGAAAAGGGACAGGAGCACTTTAACCTTACCCTTCTCTGCGTTTATCTCGTCCACCAGCCCGACAAAATCGATAAACGGTCCGTCAATTACCCGGACGCTCTGTCCCCGGCGGAAACCGACCTTGATCTTAGGGGCTTCCTCCATCATCTGTTTTAAAATCTTGCTGACCTCTGCCTCTTCCAAAGGCGTGGGCTTGCTGCCACTGCCGACGAAACCGGTGACCCCAGGGGTATTTCGCACCACGCTCCAGCTCTGGTCATCCATCTTCATCTCCACCAAGACATAGCCGGGCAATAGCTTCTTGGTCACCGTCCGTCTCTGCCCGTTCTTGACCTCAATCTCATCCTCAGTGGGTATCACTATCTGCAGGATTTCACGGGTCGCATCCAGAGATTTGGTACGCTGCTCTAGGTTCTTCTTGACTCTCTCTTCGTACCCCGAGTAGGTATGAACGGCAAACCAGCGTTTTCCGTTTTCCGCCACAAGTAACCTCACTGCTTAAAGTTTTTGAAAGAGAAAAATTATTCGGTACATTCCTTGTACTGGAAGCCGGATAAGCCGGCTACCGGCCCAGGAAGATTTTCTCGATAAGTCCGGCAAATCCATAGTCAATTACTCCCAAGACCAGTCCGGCGATGATGGCGACAATCAGTACGAGAGTCGATAAATACATGATTTCCCGCCTGGAGAGCCAGACTACCTTCCTGAGCTCAGATATGATATCGCCGATGAATCTGAACCTAGACCGCTTGATAGTCGCCGTATGATGTTTCACCGTAGAAATCCCCACCTCTTGAATTGTACCGGGTTATTTGGCCTCCCGGTGTAGTCGGGTAGCACGGCAGCGGGGGCAGTATTTTTGCAACTCCAACCGCTGCGGGTCGTTTTTCCGGTTCTTGGTGGTGGTATAGGTTCTCTCCCGGCACTCGGTACAGGCGAGATAAATAACACCCCTGGCTTCACCTTTTCTGGCCATAAGCTACTCTATGATTTTGCTGACGGTGCCAGCTCCGACCGTCCGGCCGCCTTCGCGGATGGCGAAGCGCAGTCCCTTTTCCATGGCTACGGGGTAAATCAGTTTTATCTTCATAGTAATGTTGTCACCGGGCATAACCATCTCGACGCCTTCCGGCAGCTCGATGCTTCCGGTAACGTCGGTGGTTCGGATGTAAAACTGGGGTTTGTAGCCGTTAAAGAAAGGAGTATGCCGGCCGCCTTCCTCCTTGGTCAGCACGTATACCTCGGCCTCACCGTAAGTATGCGGTTTAATGGTACCGGGCGCGGCAAGCACTTGGCCTCGCTCTATGTCTTCCCGCTCCACGCCCCGGAGTAGAATACCGACGGCATCACCGGCTTCGGCGTAGTCCAGGGTTTTGTGGAACATCTCTAGGCTGGTCGCCACTATCTTGCGTGGTTCGTGGTGCAGGCCGACCAGCTCGATATCATCCCCACCCTTGATGACACCCTGCTCAACACGGCCGGTGGGTACTGTACCCCGCCCCTTGATGCTGAACACGTCTTCCACCGGCATCAGGAAGGGCTGGTCTATGGGTCGCACCGGTACCGGAATATATTCGTCTACGGCGTCCGTCAGTTTTAATATCGGGCCGCACCATTGGCACTCTCTGGTGCCGCAGCCGCATTCCAAGGCTTTGAGGGCGCTCACCCGCACTACTGGTAGCTTGTCTCCGGGGAACTTATATTTGCTGAGCAGCTCCCTTACTTCTACTTCCACTAGCTCTAGGAGCTCTTCGTCCTCCATGGCGTCCACCTTGTTTAGGGCGACAACGACGTAGGGGACTTCTACTTGGCGGGCGAGTAGGACGTGCTCTCTGGTCTGCGGCATGGGTCCGTCTGGGGCGCTGACCACCAGTATGGAGCCGTCCATCTGGGCGGCTCCGGTAATCATGTTTTTAATGAAGTCAGCGTGGCCGGGGCAGTCAATATGGGCATAGTGCCGCTTTTCCGTCTCATACTCGATGTGGGCGATGGCAATGGTTACCCCTCGGGCTTTCTCTTCCGGGGCGTTGTCGATGCTGTCAAAGGTGCGGAAACCGGTCTTGCCGGTGGCTTTGGACAGGATCAGGGTGATGGCGGAAGTGAGGGTGGTCTTGCCGTGGTCAACATGCCCGATGGTGCCGACGTTGACATGGGGTTTGGTTCTTTCAAATTTTTGTTTCGCCATTTCTCTCCTCCATTTTTGCAAGCCCACAATCAGATTCGAACTGATGACCCCGTTCTTACCAAGAACGTGCTCTACCAACTGAGCTATGTGGGCATATTAACGTAGCTAATTCTACGGTAACGAAAAGGAAAAGTCAACCCACAATGCACGATCTTCCAAAGAACGCGGTTTCCGTCACCAGTGCCAATTCTTTACAGGAATTAGATATTAAATTGCCACTACGAGTCAATCATCGACGGTAACGATAGAAACCTATTATTATAGAT
>NZCW01000023.1 GCA_002688435.1 Dehalococcoidales bacterium | reverse complement strand
GGTACCGGAGTCCTCGAGAATATGCTAATATAACACATCAGTGTAAACTATTAGTGGCCTGATTCGGTCCAGTTTAACGGGGTTCACCTCATCATCCTCTCTTTAACTCTCCTTTAGTTTTCCCTTTCCGGACTTCGTCATTCTACAAACTCCTGTATATATTTGGAGGCTTCACCTATTTTGGACTCTTCTTCCCGTAGGGATGCTCCAGCCTTCCGTCCAAACTCTCCTGCTCCAAGATAATAATATTTGAATAGCGTGAGAGATAATAAGCGGTATATGTGCCCAGAGTCAAGTCACCCTTATAGTTATAATCTATGCGTGCAGATTCCATCAACGTTTCGTACTTCTGGAACTCACACAGTAATCGTCGTTTGCAAAACAGCCTCCAATAGAAGTCTTAATTCCATCAGGCCCATAAAATCGCTTACCTTTTTAATAAAGGAGAGGAATTAAGTGGATGGGTTTCCTAATAAATGTTAAAAGGGGATGGGGTCACCATATGGCCGGCGAGAAAGAGAGACAAACTTTTAAACAAATCTCAAAAATATGGCAGTAGCTTCTCCTCCACTGTCAAAGCGTTCAAGTTACCGTTTTTCGGCCATATTGTGCTATAATTCAGGCATGGAGATAGCACGCCGGATAACCAGTTAAACGGGGACGGAAACGGGATATCGATGCTGAAACGGACACTCATTGACCTACTGACGCAGGCCGCAGCGGAAGCCCAGCGAACGGGCAAACTACCCTCGATTACTCTACCCAAGATAGTCATAGAACGCCCCCAGAACACCGAACACGGCGACTACGCTTCAAGCCTCCCTCTGAAGCTGGCCCGGGTGACCAGGCTCAACCCGTTGACCATCGCCAATGATCTGGTAAGCTTCATCGCCCCCAATCCCAAAGTCGGCCAAGTAGTCGCCACCGCCCCGGGATTCATTAATTTCACCTTGAAAAGCGACTGGCTGGCCCGCCAGGTAGAGGTAATTCTGAAAGCCGATGAGACCCACGACAACACCAAGCTGGAGACGGCCGGACGGGTGCAGATAGAATTTGTCAGCGTTAATCCCACCGGACCCCTGCACGTGGGGCATGGACGCGGCGCCATTCTGGGTAGCACCCTGGCCAACGTCTTCGCCGCCGCCGGCTACCGGGTGGAAAAGGAATACTACATCAATGACGCCGGTAACCAGATAGACGCCTTTTACCGCTCGCTCTATACCCGCTACCAGCAATACTTGGGTGAGGTCGCCGAGATGCCTGAGGACGGCTACCTCGGCGACTACATGGTTGACCTAGTCAGGGAGATTATGGCCGGGAACGACGATCGGTTCCGTCATCTACCCAAGCCAGAGATAGCCTCCGGGCTAGGTAAGTTAGGTCTGGAAAAGATAATCGGTCAGATAAAAGCCGACCTCGAGTTACTAGGCGTGAGCTTTGATGTCTGGTTCAGCGAGCAGAGCCTCCATGAAGGTGGTCAATATCAAGAAGCGTTATCCCGTCTGCAGCAAGGAGGTTACCTCAGTGAGAAGGAAGGTGCCACCTGGTTTGTCTCCACGGCCCTGGGTGAGGACAAAGACAACGTAGTGATACGTAGCGACGGCTCACCCACCTATTTCGCCACCGACATCGCCTATCACTATGACAAGTTCCTCAAGCGTAAGTTCGATACGGTCATCAATATCTGGGGAGCAGACCACCTGGGGCACGTGTCCCGGATGAAAGCGGCGGTGGCCGCCATGGGTATTGACCCGGAGCAGTTCAAGGTAATCACCTCGCAGATGGTCACCCTACGCCGCGGCGGGGAGCTGGTACGCGTCTCCAAACGCAGCGGGGACATTATCACCCTACGCGAGCTGGTGGAGGAGGTAGGGGCAGACGCCTGCCGCTTCTTCTTCCTATCCCGTACCGCCGACAGCCAGATGGACTTTGACTTAGAGTTGGCGAAAAAGCAGTCGGCGGATAACCCGGTCTATTACGTCCAGTACGCCTATGCCCGGATTACCAGCATCCTACGCTTGGCCAGGGAGAGAGGCATTAACTACGAGAACGGCGATGTTTCTCTGTTGACCACGGAACCGGAGTTAACCTTAATCCGCAAGATGCTGCTCCTACCAGAAATAGTTGAGCTGATAGCGAACACCCTAGAACCACACCATCTCACCTACTACGCCCAAGACCTAGCCACCGTTTTTCACCGCTTCTACAAGCAGTGCCGAGTGGTCTCGTCGAACAAAGCCCTGAGCAAAGCACGCCTCAAGCTGGTTGAGGCGGCCAAAACCGTCCTCAGCCGAACGCTGCACCTCATGGGGATGACCGCACCGGAGAAGATGTGAGAGGAGAGCCTGAGCGAAGCCAGACAATGGGACGACAGAACCGTAATTTAAAATTTCGGGAAACAATTCCTAGCTGGCTAGATTTGATTTGTTTTTAGAGTTATGTCAACCTGGCGGGGTGTTCGGATAGGACAGAACGAAGGGGCGAACCAAGAGAAGAAAAAACCAGTCATTTACGCCAAGATAATACCCCCCCCTAAATTTAAATAACCCGGTCTGCCTTTTTAGCCCTAGAGTCCAGGTAGCTACCGATGACAACGCCGATAGCTACGCCAATGGGTATCCCACCGCCAACACTACCCATACCCGCGCCAATGGCCACACCTATCCCGGTACCCAGCGCTGCCCCCAGCCCAATGTAGTGCCTTTTGGTAATCAGTTTATGGTCATGCTGGAGATGTTTGACCGCGTTTTTAATCATTCGAGCGTGGCCCTGGCGGGCTCCCTCGGAGAGTAAGGACAGATTACCCAGGTCCTGCAGCAGCTGGGCGATTTCCTGCTGGAAAATCTGGCAGTACCCGCATTCCTCAGAGAAACCGGCAACCCTACCGGCAACCCGCCGGAGCAGGTCCAGTTTGAATCTTCTAGCCTCTTTCTGGGTCAAAGTGCCCTGGTAAAAGCTGATTACTTTGGCGGTATCCTCGTACCAGCGATTGTGGACTTCCATCAGATCTTTTCCATTAGCCTTTAATCAAGGTTTTTTATTTGGTAACTCTCCCTCTCTGTCCTTCTCTCTGATGATGGAGGGGGAAGGGTTGGAAGGGAAGCTTCACCCCTCTTGGACTCCCGTATTAGCTTTCTGAAATGGTTCTTTCCTACTACAAATTTTATATTCTAGATATTCGGTTTTCTCTTATGCCACCCGGTAGCCTGCTCATAGGCGTAGGCGATTTTAAGGATGGTTTCCTCACTGAATGGCTTACCGATAATCTGCAGGCCTACCGGCAGGCCATCAACGAAGCCGGCAGGGATGGAAATAGCCGGCAGGCCGGCGATATTTACCGGCATGGTGCAGACATCGCTGCTGTACATCTGGAGAGGATCGTCCACCTTCTCGCCAACCTTAAAAGGGACGGTGGGAGAGGTGGGAGTGATCAAGGCGTCATATTTCTCAAAAGCTCGACCAAACTCCCGCCGGATCAAGGTGCGCACTTTCTGTGCTTTGAGGTAATAGGCATCGTAATAGCCAGCGGACAAGGCGTAGGTGCCGAGCATGATTCTCCTCTTTACCTCGGCGCCGAAACCGGACTCCCGGGTCTTTTCCATCGCCTCCCACATACTTTCCGCCTGGTAAGAGAAACCGTACTTCACACCGTCATAGCGGGCTAAGTTGGCAGACGCCTCGGAGGGAGCAATAATGTAATAGACCGCCAAGGCACAGGGTGTATGGGGCAACGATACCTCCCAGTCCACCTCGGCCCCCAGTTCCTCAAGCTTACTAATGGCCGTCTTCATTGCTCTGGCTACCCCTGCCGGCATCCCTACCACAAAATACTCCCGGGGAATACCGAGACGAAGTCCTTTAATATCAGCGACCAGTGACCGGGTATAGTCTGGAGTGTCGTAAGGCACTGAAGTAGCGTCCCGGCGGTCATAGCCGGCGATAGCGTTCATCACCAGAGCACAGTCAATCACGTCCTGAGTCAGCGGCCCTATCTGGTCGAGGGAACTAGCAAAGGCAACTAGCCCGTAGCGGCTCACCAGACCGTAGGTGGGCTTCAAGCCAACAACGCTGCAAAAACCGGCCGGCTGACGGATACTGCCCCCGGTATCCGAGCCCAGAGCATAGACCGTCTCGCCGGCCGCCACCGCCGCCGCCGAGCCGCCGCTACTGCCGCCGGGCACCCGGCTCAGGTCCCACGGGTTATGGGTGGGAAACAGGGATGAGTTCTCCGTCGACGAGCCCATGGCGAACTCGTCCATGTTGGCTTTACCCAGAAGCACGGCCCCGCTATCGTTCAACTTCTCCACCACGGTAGCGTCGTAAATGGGTACAAAATTTTCCAGCATCTTTGAGCCGCAGGTGGTCCGCACCCCCTTGGTACACATGACGTCTTTAATCAGTACCGGGATACCGATAAGCGGACCGGCGTCACCACCGCTGGCGATAAGCTTATCTGCCTTTTGCGCCCGCTTCAGTGCCAGCTCATCGGTCACGGTAATGATGGCGCGAACTTCTGGCTCCACCCGGGAGATACGCTCTAGGTAAGCCCTGGTCAACTCAACCGAGGACAACTGCTTACTTTGCAGCAGGCGGTGTGCCTCATGGATGGTTAGGTGGGCAGTTATCTACCTCACCTCCTTTATTCCCTTCTCTTTTGAAGGAAAGAGGGAAGATTTTTTTGAAGAGGCTGCGCCTCTTCCAGCTTCTCCTTATTCTCTTTTTTTTACACCTATCATTCCAGTACTGCCCGAACCCGAAAACAGTCTCCCTCCCTCCGGGGGGCATTGGCCAGAATCTCAGTCGGCGGCCGGGAGGGGTCCACTTCATCGTTTCTCATCACATTCTGGAGGTCAATAGATTGGGCGGTAGGAGGGACATCATCCGTCACCACGCGCTGTAGCATCTCGAAGTTCTCCAGAATATCGGATAACTGTTCTCTCAGATTAGCCACCTCAGCCTCGGTTAGACCCAGCCGGGCCAAGCGGGCAATGTGCCGCACTTCTTTACGACTCAGTTTCATTATCTTTAACTCCCGTGTTTTTCCACTAGGGATAAGAAACGATGATTTGCGCCAATTATAGCACCCGCGTTTAAACTCCCGCAACCGGGGTTAATATTTTTTACGAACCTCACATAAAATGCCTTGTTTCTCTTAAGTTCTTCGTTTATTATCGCTCTTACGTCCGCTTGAGACCGTAACCCCGTCAGGGATGAGGCCGTATGTGCTATAATGGAAAAAAGACAGTCCGATAGTTAAGACAGACGGAGGTAAGATATGACGGAGAGGGTGATGATATTCATTGACGGGAGTAACCTGTACCACTCACTGAAGAATATTTTCGGCCGGACTGATCTGGACATCGGTAAGTTCTGCCAAAGACTTCTGGGACGGCGCAAGCTGGGCCGAATCTACTACTACAACGCCAAGGTGGGTATGAAAGAAGAGCCGGAGCGCTACCAGCACCAGCAGGTATTTTTCGCCGGCGTCAATGCTATACCCTACAGCGAGCTACGCCTAGGGCGCCTAGTCTACAACAACTGGCCCAACACCCCCCCCTTCGAAAAGGGGATTGACGTACAGCTGACCACAGACATGCTGACCCATGGTTACAAAAACAATTATGACGTGGCCATTCTCGTTGCCGGAGATAACGATTTCGTCGGTGCTCTCCAGGCGGTAAAGGACAGCGGTAAGCACGTTGAGGTGGCCTTATTCGGCAGGAGCGGGACTTCTCATCAATTAAGAAGAGTGGCCGACAAGATAATCACCATCAACGCGCGGTTTCTAAAAGGATGCTGGAAATCATAATGAGCTTATGAGGCGGAGGAAAACCAGAGAAGCCGGACGGTCAAAGATTCAGCCGAGAGAGCGTCTTTCCCGAGAAGAAGGCGTCATTACCAAAGACTGGGGCGGCCGGCTGCCCATCGCCCTGATCTATCCCAACACTTACTACTTGGGCATGTCTAACCTGGGAATTCAGGCCATCTACCGCCTCCTGAACCGCCACGACCGAATTGTGGCCGAAAGGGTTTTTTGGGAAAAAGAGAACCGGGAGAAAAAATCGGCTACCCTTTCCCTGGAATCGCGGCGGCCGCTGGTCGACTTCGCCGTGCTGGCCTTTTCCGCCTCTTACGAGCTCGATTATTTCAATATCGTACCCATCCTGAAAGCGAGCGGTCTACCGATATACGCCGCCGACCGTGATGAGAGACACCCGGTAGTTATCGCCGGCGGCCCTGGCCTTACCGCCAATCCCATCCCCTTAGAACCATTCTTCGATGGCCTCTGCATCGGCGAAGCCGAACCGATACTGCCCACCCTACTGCCCGTGCTGCAGGAAGGGATTGGGGACAAACGGGAGACACTGCGGAAGGCGTTGGCCTCCCTACCCGGTGTCTATGTCCCACGGTACTCTAAACTCCCGGTAGCCCGCCAGTGGACCACCGACCTAGACGACTTTCCGGTTACTTCCACCGTACTGACTCCGGATACCGAGCTAGGTAATTTATACCTCATCGAGGTGGAACGGGGTTGCCAGCGGGGCTGCCGTTTCTGCCTAGTCAGCACCGCTTTCCGCCCGATGCGCTGGCGCTCCTTGGATAAGCTACTGGAACAGGCGAAGCAGGGACTGAAACATAGAAAGCGGCTAGGGCTGGTGGGTCCGGCAGTCTCCGACCACCTTCACCTGGTAGAACTACTAGTCAGGCTGCGCCGGATGGGGGCCGAACTCTCCGTCAGCTCGCTGCGCATGGACAACCTCTCCGATAAAGTACTGGGAGAAATCGCCCGGGGTGGTGCCCGGACACTCACTTTTGCCCCAGAGGCTGGCTCCGAACGGCTGCGCCAGGTCATTAAAAAAGACCTCAGCGAAGACGATATCCTAGACGCGATAGACCGGGCGGCGAGGTCAGGAATAAAGCAGCTCAAGCTCTACTTCATGATTGGCCTACCCACGGAGACGGAAGCCGCTATAGAGGAAATGATAAGACTGACTCTCAAGGGAAAAGCAATCCTGGATAAGCGGCAGAGCGGCACCCGCCTTACCCTCAACATCGCACCCTTTGTGCCCAAGGCCGGCACACCTTTCCAGTGGCTGCCGATGGCACCTCTCAAAACATTGAACCGCCACCTGTCCTTACTGAAAAACAGCCTGTCCCCGAAAGGAATCAAGCTCAAGTGCGAAAGTCCAGCCTGGAGCCAAATTCAGGGGGTCTTATCCCGGGGCGATGCCAGAGTCGCCAGGGTACTGGCAGAGATGGAAGACTTGTCACTAGCCGGCTGGCGACAGGCAGCGGAGAAATGTCACCTTGACATCGAGTTCTACGCTCATCAGCGGTGGCCTATCAGCCAGAAACTACCCTGGGCGATGATTGACCCGGGTGTCAAGGTTACTCGTCTGGAGTCGGAATTAAAAAGGGCGCTGGATTAGAGGGCTACAGGTATGGACTGCGCGTGGTGGTCATCTCCATGGGCCCGCCCAACACCGAGGTCACCATGAGAAAAGCCATGGCCATGGGTGCTGATGGTACAGTGC
>NZCW01000022.1 GCA_002688435.1 Dehalococcoidales bacterium | reverse complement strand
CAGATTACCTAAGACTTATCGCCGCAGCAGTTAACAATAGCCCCTATAGTGGTAACAGTAGCAACGTTCATCGTAAGACTAAATTTGGAGACAACACTTCAAAGAAGAGATATAAGAAGAGTTTTGAAAAGCAGTTACATTTAGTTTCTTTTGTGGCAGAGAAGTTCCTAACATTAAGTAATCTAGTACACCACTCATTCACTCCGCACAAACGGATTAATTGGAAGCTACTATGTAATGAGTGGAATGAAAAACATCCTTATGACCTCACAACCCTAGGAGTTCTAAAGGTTCATTATTATCGTGCTATAGCTGATATTGACATCAGACGAGAGTATTTCCTTAGAAAAGAAAATGCAATACATGAGCATCTAATACCGCTTGGTGAAATGCTAAGAGAATTAGATGAGGGTTTAAAGAGATTAGGGGGTCGGGCTGGTACAGTATCAGTTGAACGTGGTTACACCATTACAGAACGTGGAATAACTGTTAGAGGTTCCATCGGTTCTACCGTAGAGGTAGAAGGAGATGAAATCGAGGAAATGGAGGATTAACAATGAGAGGCTCAATAACCAAAAGGTCAAAGAGTAGCTATGCTATCGTCCTTAACCTATGGAGTGACCCCACCACGGGCAAGCGTAAGCAGCAATGGGTTAGCGTGAAGGGCACTAAGAAGGACGCTGAAAAGAGACTTGCGGAGCTATTATACCAGCTTGACAACGGCACGTTTATGAAGCCTGGGAAGACTACCCTAGCAGAGTATCTTGAGAGGTGGTTAAAAGACTACGCATGGCCCAACTTAGCCCCCAGGACGGCAGAAGGCTATGAGCACATCATGCGCCGTCACCTTATACCGGCACTGGGAAGTATGACACTGGCCCATGTAAAGCCAGAGCATCTTCAGAGATACTACTCGGAGAAGCTAACAGGCAACCTGAGCGCCCAGACGGTAAGACACCACCATACCGCTTTACATAAAGCCTTGCAAACGGCGGTAGAATGGGGCTTATTAAATCGCAATGTAGCCGATGCTGTCAGCCCGCCACGTGTGCAGCGTCCGGAGATGCAGACCTGGAGTGAAGAAGATATTGCCCGTTTCATTGAGGCCGCCAAAGACAGCTCTTATTATGCGCTATTCTACACCGCCCTTTTTACTGGTATGAGGCGGTCTGAATTGTTAGCCCTGCGCTGGCAGGACGTGGACTTAATGCTGAGCCAGGTATACGTAAGCCGCAGCATGCATGTCTTGAAGGGTGGTAGGGTTATCTTCAGATCATCCAAGACGGCTAAAGGTAGGCGCACCGTTGCCTTGCCACCTTCAGCTATTCTACTCCTTAAAGAACACCATGAGAAACAAAATCTAGAACGGGCTATGCTGGGAATACCGCTAACAAATGATGATTTGGTATTTAGCCAGTTTGATGGGAAGTCATTACTACCCAATACTGTAACTCACGCCTGGATTAAGCTGGTACGCCGTGCTGGGCTAAAGCCTATCAGGTTACATGACACTCGCCATAGCCATGCTAGTCTTATGCTTAAACAGGGAGTACATCCGAAGATCGTCCAGGAGCGGTTAGGTCATGCCAGTATACAGATAACCCTTGATACCTACAGTCACGTTGCCCCAGGACTTCAACAAGCAGCGGCAGTTCGCTTTGACGAGGTCTTTAGCGCACGATATAATGAAGGTAGAAATGAGCCTGTTGAAAAATTCCGTTAGCAATCCGTTAGCAAAAATGGCAATGTCCTCGTCAGGTTAACCAATATGGGGCAAAATTAGCTACAAAAAAGAGCATGCGCCTATAGCTCAGCGGACAGAGCATCGGTCTTCGGAACCGAGGGTCGTGGGTTCGAATCCCTCTAGGCGCGCCACTTTTTGAAGCTAAAATCTCCATCATATAGATTCCTAACTACTGGATATAACTAATAATGGAAAGCCCGGTAGGAGTCGGATCGGTGAAAAAGATGGCCGGAGCTTGTCTTACCGGGGAGTGCCATTGCCGAAGCGGGTGTTCAGCGCTCGGTATTCCTCCCATATCTCCCCGGGAAGACGGTCACCGAATCTGGTGAAGAACTCTTCAATATTTTTCAGGTCGTCTGCCCAGTTATCCGGGGAGACGGAGAGTAGTTGCTCCATGACCTTGGCTGGTACATCTAGGCCGGACATATCAATGGCACCAGGGGTAGGCACATAGCCGATAGGCGTTTCTTTAGCGTCAGCTTCGCCTTGATAGCAGCGTCGGACTATCCAGTCCAGCACCCTGAGATTCTCGCCGAATCCGGGCCAGGGTAGCTTACCCCGCTCGTCAGCACGGAACCAGTTAACATGGAATATTCTGGGTGGATTGGTGAGTTTTTTACCGGTCTCCAGCCAGTGACCGAAGTAATCACCCATGTTGTAGCCGCAGAACGGCAGCATAGCCATGGGGTCACGTCTTACTTCACCGAGCTTGCCATACTGGGCGGCGGTACGTTCCGAAGCCATGGAAGCGCCAACAAAGACGCCGTGTTGCCAGTTGAATGACTGGTAGACCAAGGGTGCCAGGTGTGCCCGACGGCCACCGAAAATAAACGCGGAAATCGGTACTCCTTCGGGGTCCTGCCAGTTCTGGGCGATGGAAGGACATTGTGATGCCGGGGCAGTAAAACGGCTGTTCGGGTGGGCTCCGGTGATAGCCTTACCGTCTTCGTCGGTCATGCCCGGTTTCCAGAAATTCCCCTGCCAGTCTTGGGCTTCCACCGGGGGGGAGGCACCGCCATCTTCCCACCAGACAGTCGCGTCCGATTTGAGGGCAACGTTGGTATAAATGGTGTTTTTCTGGATGGTAGCCATGGCGTTGGGATTTGTTTTCCAGTTGGTGCCGGGAACCACACCAAAGAAACCGGCCTCGGGATTAACCGCCCATAGGCGTCCATCCTCTTTAATTCGCATCCAGGCAATATCATCGCCGATGGTTACCACCTTATATCCTTTAGCCTTCAGTGCTTCGGGAGGGACTAGCATAGCTAGGTTGGTCTTACCGCAGGCGCTGGGAAAAGCACCGGCGATGTAGGTCATCCGGTCCTGTGGGTCTTGGATACCGACGATGAGCATGTGTTCGGCCAGCCAGCCTTCCTGACAGCCTAGGTAGCTGGCGATACGGAGGGAAAGGCATTTCTTGCCCAGCAGGACGTTACCTCCATAACCACTACCTACGCTCCAGATGGTGTTATCCTCCGGGAACTGAAGGATGAGGCGTTTATTTATGTCCCGTTCCGCCTTGCCGTGGAGAGCTTTAGTGAACTCACCATTGGTGCCAAGCGCATTCAGTACTGTCTGGCCCATGTTGGTCATGATGCGCATGTTCAGGACGACATAGATGCTATCGGAGAGTTCGACGCCAATTTTGCTAAAAGGTGAGCCGACAGGTCCCATGGAAAACGGGATAACATACATGGTGCGGCCCCTCATGGAACCCTTGAAAATGGCACCGGCCTTTTCATAGCCCTCTTCTGGACTCATCCAGTTGTTGGTCGGGCCGGCATCCTCTTTTCGGCTGGTGCAGATAAAGGTCAGGTGTTCGGTACGGGCGACATCGTTGGCGGCGGTGCGATGGTAGGTACAGCCTGGGAGCTTTTCCTGATTAAGCTGAATAATTTCACCGGTAGCAAAAGCTTGTTTCTCTAGGCGTTCTTTCTCTGCTTCTGAACCGTTGCACCAGATAACGTCATCAGGCTGGCAGAGCTCGACGGATTCCTTGACCCAATTTTTTAGCTTGATGTTGTCAGTCATCGGCTATCCTCGCAGTATTCAAAATTAAATGGTAGGGGTGTCTGACTCCTTCCGGAAATCCTGTCTCGCCTGACGAGGAAGGATAAACGGTAGTTCCCGTTGATTTATTATAGCATACTTTAATCTAGCATTAAAGATAATAGCCAGCTGGTAATTTTTATCAGCCTCCGTCCCTACAGAATTCCCTTGATAAAAAACTGTTTAGTGGTATAAACTAAATAACGGCTTATGATTCGTAAGTGTCGGGCCAATGATGCCAGAAGGATGTACCTTATTATCAACGAGGCCGCTAGAGCTTATGATGGCGTGATACCGGCGGACTGCTATCACCAGCCTTATATGCTGATGGAAGAGTTGGAAGAGGAGATGAAACGGGTTACCTTTTACGTCTGGGAAGAGAGTGGGGAGCTTATCGGCATAATGGGAGTGGAACCGATTGAAGATGTGACTCTTATCCGTCATTCCTACGTGCTGCCTCGGTGGCAGGGAAAAGGTATTGGCAGCCGGCTTTTAAATCATATCAAGGAGTTGGTAACCACTTCTCGTTTGCTGGTCGGGACCTGGGCTGACGCCCGCCGGGCAATTGCTTTCTACCAGAAGTACGGCTTCCGCCGGTTGCTTGGTAAAGACGAGTTGTTACAGAAATACTGGGATATCCCATGGCGCCAGATTGAGGCATCAGTGGTGCTGGGGTTACATATCGAAAAAGGTATAAAGGAGTCACCATGATGAACATTAAATGGTTGATCAGGATGCTTCAAGCTACCGCCATAACAGTCACCATGGCGGCGGTCTGCCAGGAACTGGAAAAACCCAAGGAAGAAAGGAAGTGGTACGGGCAGGTGGTCGGCTTTATTCCGTATGATTTCCGGCTGCCCACCATTGAGAGACTCAAAGAGTCTTACTGGAACCAGTATGAGAGCCGCGTTTTTTCGCCCGAGGTATTTGGTGTTGGCTGGGCCATCAATTTCCACGCCCTGCTGGAGAAGATAAAGCTCATCAAGGAGAGTGACGGTTCGGAAGAAGATTTCCTGATGCCGGGCTCGCATATGAAAGAGGTACTGACGCACGCTCTGGAGGCGGAGTGAAGGCCAAGATCGGAAAGTATACAGATAGAAGGGAAAGCCGTCGGATAAGACTATGAAACAGACAGAAATGGCACCGTTCATCGAGGAGAAAATCAGAGCATTGTCGCCACTAGCTCCCTGAATTGCCTGCCGGGGTCGGCTATCGGTATTATCTTTGACGAGCCGCTGATGCAGTATGCCGATGGTGACGACCCCATATTTACCGAGTACCAGACCATTATTGCTGCCACCCATCTCACCCCGCGCGAAGCGCTGGCTAACGCCGAAATGTAAGAGTCCAGAGGAGCTGCCGAACCGTCTTTCCGTTATCAGCTGGGTGCTGCCCATTACCCGGAAAATACGGGAGTCCAACCGTCCGCAGACGGAAATTCCGTCCCGTATCTGGTCATATACCCGTTGGTATGGTGAGAAGTTTAACGAAACCCTGCGGCAGTATGTGGTGGAGCTCCTTGTGGAACTTGGATGCCTGGCCGTTGCCCCGATGATACAGCCTTATTTTAGAACTATGACTAATGAGAAGGGCCCTTACTCCAACCGGTCGGAACGGCATATCGCCTACGCTGCCGGACTGGGTACTTTCAGTCTTTCTGATGGCTTTATCACTGAGCGCGGTATCGCCCACCGATGCGGCAGCGTGGTCACCGACTTGTCACTGCCGGCTAGTCCCCGGACGGCGAAAAACTATTTAGCCAACTGCCTTTTCTATGTTAATAATAAATGTCGAGCCTGTATTGACCGTTGCCCGGCGAAGGCCGTCAACGAGAGCGGCCACGACAAGGTAAGGTGCCGCGACTACCTGCGGGATGATATCGGCTATCTGCGAAAAGAGTATGATGTGGGTGTGGCCGGCTGCGGGTTATGCCAGACCAAAGTGCCCTGCGAGTCCCAAAATCCGGTAGGGAAGGTGCATCGTTAGCTATTCTCTCCCCCTCCTACCCCATCTTTCCAGACTTTCACCAGTTTTACCGGTATTATCCGGTTGGTTAGGTCCTCATCGCTTCTAATATAGACCTTGATGTAGTTGGCAGTGAGGCCGGACCAGACGCCTTTATCTTGCTTTTCCCAGAGTACCGGCATCGTCTGGCTTAAAAATTGCTGCTGGAATTTCTGGGCGCTTTCTTTGGTTAGCGTTAGCATCTGCTCGCTCCGCTGTTTCTTAATTTTAGCGTCTATCTGTCCGGGCATCCGGGCGGCTTCCGTCCCGGGGCGGAGAGAGTAAGGGAAGGGGTGAATGCGGGCGAATGCCATCCGTCGGCAGAAGTCATGGCTCTCCTGGAATTCCTCTTTAGTCTCACCAGGGAAGCCGACGATGATATCAGTGGTGACGGCGGCTTCCGGTACCATTTTCCGAATTAAGGAAACGGCTGCCCGATAGTCTCTGGTGGTGTAGCGCCGTTTCATCCGGCTTAGTACGGCGTCGCTACCGCTCTGGAGGGATAGATGAAAGTGGGGACACATCCTCTGGTCCTGCCACCGTGCGATAAAATCGGAGGATATTTCCCAAGACTGGAGGGAAGACAGCCTGAGCCTGGTTACTCCGGTCTCCGCTAGGATGCGCTCCAACAGGCCTTTCAGGTTGACTCCATCACTGCGATAGGTACCGATTTCCGTCCCGGTTAGCACTACCTCTTTAGTCCCGCCGGCCACCCGCTGCCTGATTTCGGCTATGACCCGGCGGGCCGGCACGCTTTTCCCCTGCCCTCGTACTAGAGGTACGATGCAGTAGGTACAGAAGTTCCGGCAGCCGTCCTGTACTTTGATAAAGGCGCGGGTCCGGTAGCCATCGGCAGGGTAGTCCGCTCGGGTGTCGGGAGGATAGTCCGGGGCGCCGGATTCCCGTAATCGCTGGAATAGGAACGGCTTCTGCTTATTGCCCAGGACAAGGTTCACCCCGTCAATCCGGGCCAGTTCCTCCGATGACCGCTCGGCATAGCAGCCGATAGCTATTAGCCGGGCGCCGGGGTTCCGGTGGTGGGCCAGACGGAGTAGGTGGCGGGACTTACGGTCGGCAAGATGGGTCACCGTGCAGGTGTTTAGGACATAGATGTCCGCTTTATCGGTCGGCGATACCATCTTATAGCCGGCCTCGGTCGCTTGCCGGGCGAAAAGCTCGGTCTCCGCCTGGTTGAGTTTACAGCCTAGGCAGTCGAAAGTAATACTGGTTCTTTTGATATTCACTCTATCTGTCATTATACTGTTCGGATTTGAAGTGGGTCAAAAATTGGTCAGGCACTTGCAAATAATTTGGGATTATGGTAAAAAACTTACTATAGCTACGGGGAGGTATTCTGTAGCTCGAAAGATTGCGGAGAGAATTCCTGATAAGCAGCTGCAAAAGGATTTGGAGAAAGACCGACGGCGGGCTTTCGATTTGGGATCTACCGAGGTTAAGGTTATTACCCCGTCCGGGATGTCCGGTGTCTTGAGACTGGCCTCGGTGTTTATCGCTTGGCGCTCTTCGGCTAATGCCGATGGAGAGAAAAAGGAGTAAGGTTGGTAGGTGATAGTTATCACAGAGTCGTCATTACGGGGGTAGGCATGCTCACTCCCCTGGGCTTGGACGCGGCGACTGCCTGGGCAGGCCTTGTTGCAGGTAAGTCCGGGATAGATTATATTACACTGTTTGATGCGGAACCTATGGAGACTAAGTTTGCCGGAGAGGTAAAAGGATTCGAGCCCACGGCTTACATGACCCGTAAGGAAGCCCGTCATATGGACCGCTTTGCCCAGTTGGCCGTGGCGGCCAGTCGCGGCGCGGTGGCGCAGGCTCGACTGGATATCAATCAAAGCAATTATGATGATATCGGTGTCATCATCGGTAGCGGGATTGGCGGTCTGACCACTTTATTTGAGCAAACCAGAGTGCTGCTGGAAAAAGGACCAGGTAGGGTAAGCCCGTTCCTGGCGCCAATGATGATATCTGATATCGCCGCTGCCCAAGTATCAATTGTGCTAGGAGTGAAGGGATTGAACCTTTGCACCACCTCCGCCTGTTCTAGTGGCTCGGACGCCATTGGCGCTGCCTACGAACTTATCAAACACGGTGATGCCCAGGTTATGCTGGCCGGCGGCACCGAGGCCATCATCAATCCGTTGGGTATTACTGCCTTCAATGCCCTGAAAGCCATCTCCGCTAGGAACGACACGCCGCAATTAGCCTCCCGTCCTTTCGATGCTGGGCGTGACGGCTTTGTCATCAGCGAGGGGGCGTGTGTCCTTGTCCTGGAGAGCTTGGAGCATGCCCAAGGGAGGGAAGCTAATATCTTGGGTGAAATCCTGTCCTATGGTGCCACGGCTGATTCCCATCATGTTACCCAGCCAATTGAGAACGGCGGGGGTGCCGCTAGGGCTATGCAGGTAGCTCTGAGAAAGGCGGCCATTACCCCGGCTGAAATTGATTACATTAATGCCCACGGTACTTCTACCCCTCTGAACGACACAATGGAGACCAGGGCTATAAAAACCGTTTTCGGGGATTATGCCTATCAAGTTCCGATAAGCTCCACCAAGTCGATGCTGGGGCATCTTATCGGCTGTGCCGGCGCTGCCGAGGCGGCTATCTGCCTTATGGTTATCCGGGAAAGCATTATCCCACCGACCATTAATCTGACGAACCCCGATCCGGAATGCGATTTAGATTATGTGCCTAATGTCGCTCGCCGGGCCAAGGTAACCACCACACTTTCCACTTCTTTTGGCTTCGGTGGTCATAATTCCGTCTTGGTCTTGCGAGGGTACGCTGAGGCTTGATCTTGAGCCATCGTCGCTGGAATCTTCGACCATCGGTTCCGAACCAATATCTGGTAAATAACTCAAGTTTCCCCCCGCTAATCATCCAGCTCCTGTATAATCGTGGTCTCACCGAACCGGCACAGCTGCAAGCCTTCCTCACCGGCGATAAAAGCCAGTCGGCCGACCCTTTCCTGATGCCCGATATGCACCGGGCGGTGGCCCGGGTTTACCGTGCGTTGCTCGCTGGCGAAAAGATGGCTATCTATGGCGACTATGATGCTGATGGTATTAGCGCCACCGCCTTGCTGGTCAAAGGACTGACCTTCCTCGGTGGCGAGGCTGTCCCTTATATACCGCATCGTCTGACCGAGGGCTATGGTCTCAGAAAAGCGGCCCTGGAGAACCTTTATCGGCAGGGCATTAGCCTGGTGATTACTGCCGACTGCGGTATCACCAGCCTAGCCGAAGTGAAAACGGCAAGGCGACTGGGGCTTGACATAATTATTACCGATCATCATACCCCTCTGCCTGAAATTCCGCCAGCTACGGCTATCATCAATCCTAGGATGCCCGGTTCTACCTATCCTTTCTCAGGACTGGCTGGTGTGGGCGTGGCCCTCAAGTTGCTCCAGGCCTTGTTTCGGAGTGTTGGCCGGGAAGAACACCTGGATAAGCTGATGGGCTTGGTGGCGCTGGGCACCATCGCTGACGTATCGCCGTTACTGGGGGAAAACCGATACTTGGTGAGAGAAGGATTAAAGCGGATTAACATGGCCCCCTCGCTTGGTCTCATGGAAATGATTGTCCAGGCCGGACTGAAACCAGGAAGCATTGATGCCGAAAATATCTCTTGGAGTATTGCTCCGCGTTTGAACGCCGTTGGCCGACTGGAACACGCCATTACCAGCTATAAGTTACTGATGACGGAGTCGACCGAAGAGGCCTTTCGGCTGGCGGCCTGGTTGGACCAGAAGAATACGGAACGGAAGAAATTGACTGTGGCTACCTTGGATATGGTCCGAGAGCAGATATTAACGGAAGGGATTTCACCGCTACTGATGGCGGGTGACCGGGACTACCTGATTGGTATTGCTGGGCTGGTCGCCGGACGGCTATCCGAGGAGTTCTACCGTCCGGCCATTGTTGTCCGGACTGGTGAGAAAGTAAGCAGTGGCAGCTGTCGTAGCATTCCCGAGTTCAACATTATCGCTGCCTTGAACCGGTGTGGCCGTTTGCTTTACCAGTTCGGCGGGCACTCTCAGGCCGCCGGTTTTACCTTGCCGACCCGAAATTTACCCCGCCTGCAACAGACACTTCAGGAATTGGCCACCGTCCAGCTGGCCGGGATTGACCTGCGCCCCCACTTGGATATTGACGCCGAAGTTACCTTGTCCGGCCTCGGTGGGGATACTTTTCCTATAATGCAGCAGCTGGCCCCTTTCGGGTGCGGCAATCCGATGCCCACCTTTCTCAGTCGCCAAGTAGAGGTTATGAACTGCCGTCCCATGGGTGGTGGCAGTGAGCACCTGAGGTTGAAACTAAAACAGGACGGTTCGGTCTGGGATGGGGTCGGCTTTCGGTTAGGAGGTTATCTGGGCGAGGTAATCTCTTCCCTCGATATCGTCTATAACCTGGAAATGGACCGGTGGGGTGGGGAAGAGAGACTGCGACTCAATATCCTGGACTTTGCCTCGGCTGCCTGAGGTACTTGGCGTTGTCTCTGAATAATTTAAGGTGTTCTATCGGTCTTCCGGGACCAGGCTTTAACCGTCGGCGTGTTGAGCATGATGAATATACCGATAGCGGTAAGACCGGCAAATGCCAGCCAGATACCTTGGTAGTTGCCCCAGTTATCAAAGACCCATCCGGAAATTGGCGGCCCGGTCACGTTCCCCAGCATTAGTATGCCCCAGACGAAACCGATGATGGTGCCAAATTTGTTTCGGCCGAAGTATTCCCTCACTAGTAAGGCCATTATAGGGATGTTGCCCCCATAACCTATTCCGAGGAAGATAATGGCCGGTACCAGTAGCCAGGTGCCGCCGGCCGGGATGTATTCAAAACAGAGTAATCCCAAGGCCAGTATGGCCAACGCGTCGGCGGACAGACGTCTTTTATCAAATTTATCACTAAGCCAACCGAAACCGAAGCGGCCGCTGATACTCATCAATGGGATAGCCATGGCTACCAGGCCGGATACTGATCGGGTGATGCCAAGGCTGCTGAGGTAGGGCATGACATGGGTGATTACCGCCCCTATCGCGATGAACTGGGGTGTCAAGGCTAGCGTTAGGTGCCAGAAGACTCGGCTTTTCAAGGCTCGCTTTACTTCGGTATCTGCCTTGGGGTCCGGTATGGCGGCCACCTCTACCTCCGGTATCGTCGTGCTCGGCAGTTCACCATCGGGCAGGTAGCCGTACTGTTCTGGCTTGTGCCGAACCATCAGTGACAGTGGCAGGCCGATGATAAGGATGCCTATGGCTAGGATCACCATCGTCGTCCGCCATTCATAAGTATCAATAAGCTTGACCATTACCGGGACTAGGAATCCGCCGGCACCGTATCCGCAGACCATGATGCCGGTGGCTAGGCCCATTTTCCGACGGAACCAGCTGCCTACGGCCGCCATCGTTACCCAGGTACCAGAACTGCTCATACCGATAGCTGTGAGTACGGCGGCGATGTAGAATACTGAGAGGGAGTTTGTCCGACTGAGGAGTAGTAAACCAATGCTGGTAATGCACACTCCGCCGAATATCAGCTTTCTCGGTCCCCAGCGGTCAACAAGTATCCCGACCAGTGGGGCCACTAGGCTCACTTCTAGGCCGCGTATCGATTGGGCAAACGAAATCTGCGTGTAGCTCCAACCGAACTCATTGGTAATCGGCTTAAAGATGGCGGTGAACCCGTGGAAGAGGGCCCCGCTGGTGTACATCGCAATCAAAAAGCAGGCGCCGACAATCCACCACCCGTAAAATACTTTTGATGGTTTGAAATTCAAAGACATTCTCGGTGCGATTGGCACCACGCTATTCCGGTACCTTCGGGATAGGGACGGCAGTGGGTCAGCTGCGCTTTTAAGATTGATCCAGCGTACTTCTGACTGGTACGCCGCCAGTGTCAAACGCTTTCAGGTTCAGTGTACGTACCTTCACGGTGACTACGGAACTATGGGTGATAGGCAATGCATTCAATTTCCACCAGCCAGGATGGCTTGGCCAGAGCGGCGACTACCAAAGTGGAACGCGTCGGGAGGTCTTCGGAGAAGTAAGTCCGGTAGACATCATTCATCTTGGCGAAATCATTGACGTCAACTAAAAAGACGGTTACTTTTACCACGTCGCGGAAAGACGAGTCGGCTGCTTCTAGGATAGTCTTCAAGTTTTCCATAGTCTGCCGGGTCTGGGCTTCTATCCCTTTGACCTCGGCTCTATTATTATCTACGCTCCCCACCTGCCCCGAGGTAAAAATGAAGTCACCGGCTCTCATGCCGGGAGAAAAGGGAAGCCCGATCGGCATGCCGGGAGGAAACCCGGTGGGGGTATTCAAGGTGATCGCTTTTTTAACCATAGTAAATCTCCCGCCTTTATTTTTTGATTTTAACAAGATCGCGTTAGTCTTTCAAACGCCAAGATATCTCCAATCGTATTATGCAGATGGCTCGTCGATTTGTCAATACGACCGGGGGATTATGGGGTAACCTGAAGTACTATTTCTTGTTGCACTTGAGTTCTTAATGATACAATTAAATTTAGATTTAAAGAGGAGCCTTAGCGTTATGCCGTTAGATTCTATCGTGGTCAAAGGGGCCCGTGAACATAACCTTAAAAATATAGACGTGGTTATCCCACGGGACAGGTTGGTGGTCATTACCGGGGTCTCCGGCTCGGGGAAAAGCTCGCTGGCTTTTGATACCATCTATGCCGAAGGGCAGCGCCGCTACGTGGAGTCCCTGTCCGCCTATGCCCGCCAATTTTTGGGACGGATGGAGAAGCCGGATGTTGATTATATTGAAGGGTTGAGTCCGGCTATTTCCATTGACCAGAAGGGCCCGAGCCGGAACCCGCGGTCTACGGTGGGTACGGTAACCGAAATCTATGATTACCTGAGGCTCCTCTTTGCCCGGGTGGGTCATCCCCACTGTCCCAAGTGCGGAAGGGAGATTACCATGCAGACGGTACAGCAGATTGTGGATGCCGTGCAGAGCCTGCCGGGAAAGAGCCGTATTATGGTCATGGCGCCGCTGATTAGAGACCGTAAAGGTGAATACCAGTCGGTGTTCAGTGACCTGCGTAAAGCGGGGTATGTCCGGGTTCGAATTGACGGACAAATTCATGACCTCTCCGAGGAGTTTCAACTGGAGAAGAACCGAAAACACTCTGTTGAGGCGGTGGTGGACCGGCTGGTCATCGGGCAGAGTGGAGGCCCGGGCCGTATCGCTGATTCGGTGGAGACGGCGCTTAAGCTTGGGATGGGGACAGTCTTGATATCTATTGTTGACGGTGAAGAATTACTTTTTTCAGAACACTTCGCCTGCGTGCACTGTGGTATTAGCTTGGGGGAGCTTGCCCCCCGGACTTTCAGTTTTAATAGTCCTCATGGTGCCTGCCCGGCCTGTTCCGGCCTAGGAGTGAAACTGGAGATAGACCCCGAGCTGGTTATCCCTAACCGGGAGCTATCTATTGAGCAGGGGGCGATTCGTCCCTGGCAGTTCTCGTCTTGGTTCTCCTATCAGATTGAGTCTCTGGCGCAGCGTCACGGGTTTTCCTTACTTACGCCGGTAAAAGACCTTGGTGCCGACTTGTTTCACCTCGTTCTTTACGGGGACGGGAGTGAGCCTTATCGGCACCGGAACCGCTTCGGGCGGGTAAAGGAGTACTATCCCGATTTTGAGGGGGTTATTCCCCGGATGAAGCGGCTCTATCGGGATACCGAGTCCAAGAATTCCCGTCTGTATATTGAGCGTTATATGGTCTCCCGGTCCTGTCTGGTCTGCCAGGGCAAACGGCTGAAACCGGAATCTCTGGCCGTGACCATCGGCGGTGGCAATGTCATGGAGGTTAGCGCTATGTCGGTGGCGCAGGCGCTAGACTGGGCCGGTGCGCTCGGTGATAAAGGTCTTACCGAGCGTGAGCAGATGATTGCCCACCAGATTCTCAAAGAGATTCAGGCCCGCCTGAGCTTTCTCAGGGACGTTGGCCTGGAGTACTTGACTATTGACCGTGCTTCGGCTACCCTTTCCGGCGGTGAGGCGCAGCGGATTCGCTTGGCAACCCAGATTGGCAGCGGTCTAATGGGCGTCCTTTATATCTGTGACGAACCGACCGTAGGACTGCACCCGGCGGATGACGCCCGCCTGATTGCCACCCTGAAGCGGCTGAGAGGTCTGGGCAATACCATATTGGTCGTCGAACACGATGAAGCTATGATGCGGGCGGCGGACCATATTATCGATATGGGGCCAGGGGCTGGGGAACACGGCGGCTGGATTGTCATCACCGGGACCATGTCCGATGTTACCGCCTGTCAGAAGTCAATTACCGGCCAGTATCTTGGCGGCACCCGGCAGATTCCTTTGCCGACCGGACGCCGTCCAGGCTCTGGTGAAGAAATGGTGATTAAAGGCGCGCGGCAGAACAATCTGAAAAACATAGACGTGAGCATACCGCTGGGTAAGCTGGTCGGTATCACTGGTGTTTCCGGCAGCGGTAAGAGCACTCTCATTGATGAAATCCTGCATAAGAAACTGGCCCAGATATTCTATCAATCCCGGGAAAAGGCGGGCGCCTGTGATGATATTCTCGGCGTGGAATATATTGATAAGGTAGTCAATATTGACCAGTCACCTATCGGGCGGACACCGCGGAGCAATCCGGCGACCTATACCGGCACTTTTACTCCTATCCGCGAGCTTTTTGCCACCGTGCCAGAGGCCCGCCTGAGAGGCTACGCCCTGGGGAGGTTCTCGTTTAACGTCAAGGGCGGGCGCTGCGAGGCCTGCCGCGGTGAAGGGTTTATCCAGATTGAGATGCAGTTTTTGCCCGATGTTACCGTCCCTTGCGAAGTGTGCTACGGGAAACGTTATAATCGGGAGGCGCTGGAAATCAGATTCAAGGACCGGAATATCGCGGAAGTACTGGATATGACCGTAGAGCAGGCGCTGGCTTTTTTCGAGCATTTCCCTAAAGTAGAGAATAAGCTTCAGACCCTGAACGACGTTGGGTTGGGCTATATTCACCTCGGCCAGCCGGCCCCGACTCTTTCCGGTGGTGAGGCGCAGCGAGTGAAACTGTCCACCGAGCTGTCGCGGCGGTCTACCGGCCGGACCCTGTATATCCTCGATGAGCCGACGACCGGTCTCGCTTTTGAGGACGTGGCGGCGCTACTCCGTGTGCTGCAGCGTTTGGTGAACGTGGGCAATACGGTAGTTATCATCGAGCATCACCTGGATGTCATTAAGAATGCCGACTATATTATTGACCTTGGTCCCGGAGCGGGTGACCGGGGCGGCTATGTGGTGGCTACCGGTACCCCTGAGGAAGTGATCCAGGTGAAAACTTCGGCCACCGGACAGTATCTGACCAGAGTCCTGCCTGCGGATATGAAGTCGGCTCTAATCGCGTAACCTGGCTACAGAGGAAAATAATCCGGTGTCATAGCTTTAAACGGCAGTTTTTATCTATGATTAAGAATAGAGAAGCTAAATTTTACTACGGTCATATTATCATGCCGGTTTCTTTTCTGATAGGATATCACCGGTAGTTATCAGTCGGTTTTCTTAAATTTATGCCATAACCGGGTGTTATCGGTCTGGTGCTGGTCTCGTTGCTGAGACCGGACGGAAAGGGGGTGGGTACGGGTGAATAGAGAGGGAATACCGGGACGGTAACGCGCTAGCTGACCGATAGAGTGGAGCCTTCGGTGGTTTTGATGACATCGATGTGGGAGGGGAAGGCGTCCCTGAGTTCCTCGATGTGGGTAATGACCAGTATCTTGTCGAAATCCTCTTGGATGGAGTTTATCGTTTCTCTCAGTTTTTCAATACCGGTGCTGTCCTGAGTGCCGAAACCTTCATCAATAATTAAGATGGAGAGGGGTGCCCCGGCCCGCCGGGCCAGCAGCCGGGACAGGGCGATACGAATGGCGAAGTTGATGCGGAAAGCTTCACCGCCGCTGAAATTCTCGTAATTTCTCAGGTCCAACTCGTCGGAGATATTGATGTCTAAGGTTTCAATGGTGTCTCCCTTCTTTGATTCCCTTTGCGTTTCAAACTTCACGTGCATCCGGTTGTCCGTCATCCGTCCCAGTAGTCTATTGGCTTCAACCTCGATTTCCGGGAGGGCTCTTTCAATGAGCAAGGCTGGTATGCCTTCTTTACCGAAAGCCTTGGCTAGTTCTTTGTAAATGCTTTCTTCCCTCGAGGCCTGTAACAGCATGTCTTTCTTTTCTTTCTTTTTTACCTCTTGTTCCGCTAGGCGTTGTAGATTAGCTTTTGCGCTTCCTAGTTTTTCTTGGGCCTTTCCTTGCTGCTCTTCCAGCTCCGACTGCTCGGTCTCGACCCGGGTAATCTCGACGATGACCTGTGGTAGTCGGTTAAGTTCCGCCGCCAGCACCTGTCTTTGCCGATGGTCAACGTCTGCGGCGTGACGCAGTTTCCCGGTGGCGTTAGATAGCTCGGTGGCTAACTCTTTTTCCCGTACCAGATCCAGTTCCGCTAATTCCAGCTCACGATTGGTCTTTTCGTACTGCTCCAGGTCCCTGAACTCATTCCATATCTGGTCGTGCTGTACTGAATCATAGCCGAGTCCGGCTAGTTCACTTTCCAATTCGTTGAGCGCCGCTTGTTCGCTACGGGCAAAATCTTTCTGGGCTAGGTGCTGTTCAATTTCCGCTAGCCGGTTTTTCTCCTCGGCCAGTTGTCGGGCTGCCTTTTCTGCCCGGGTAATTTCTTGTCGGCAGGAGCCAGCCTGACTTTGCGTCTCGATTTTCTGCTGGATTCTCTGCGTTTCCAGCAGTGATATTTCCCTCTCTAGCGCCTCAAACTCTGTTTTCCTTTGCACCAGCTCGGTCTGGTTTGATTTCAGGGATTCGGCTCGGTTTAATTTTTCAGCGGTGTATTTTGATTCAATGATCTTGAGACCACCGGCTTCAAGTTCTCTTTCACACAGAGGGCATTTGGCTTCGGTCTGGGTGGAAAGGAGGGCGATTTTTCCGGCAGTCTCCTCTATTTCCCGTGCCAACTGGGCCTGGCTGGACTCCAGAAAATTGACCTGTGCCTGTAATTCTTGACCAGCCTGCTTTTTGCGGCGCAGCATCTCTTCCTGTTTTGCTAGCTGGACCAGTTGGGCCTGGAGCTGCTGCAGCTGGGTTTTAAGCTGGGGTAGCCGCTGCGCGTCATCTTTCAGCTTTTCTACTTGGTTTTGTGCTACGGCATGCTTTCTGACCAAACTCTGGCTGGCCTCATTCAGTGTTCTTTCTAGCTGTGATTTCCGTCTTTCTAGTTTGGCCGACTGCCGGGACTTTTGTTCGAGTTCGTAGTTTAATTTCTGGGCCTGGCTGAATCGGGCATAGCCGGCTTTTATATCAGTACGCCGGGTGATTAGCTTCTCACACTCTTTTATTCGGGAATGGTGCTGGCCGGCCTGCTCCTCCATTACTTTCAGGCTGTTCTGGTGGCCGACCAAGCTTATCTCCAGCTGTTTCAGCTGCGCTTTCTTTTTCCCCAAGGATTCCTTCTCTTGGCGCAGCTTATTCAGTCCGGACTCTTTTCCTTTTGTTTTCTCTTCCAACTGGGAAAGGGCGCGCCGGGCTTCTTCGAATTCCGCATCATAGGTTGGTTTCTGGGTTAATTCTGCCTCGATGTCTCTGATGGCGCTTTCCAGCGGTGTCCTGTCGGTTTCCTGCTGTTGGGCCAGAGCCTTGGTCTGCTCTTCGAGCTTATCGTAGAAAGAAAGCCCGAGAATATTAGCCAGCACTTCCTTGCGTTCGGCGGGACGTTTGATGGTAAACTCGTCGGCGTGTCCCTGTCGTAAGTAAGCACTGTTAATGAAAGTATCGTAATCCATGCGCAGCTCATCACTAATTTTCTGCTGTGTCTGGGCGATGCTGTTGCCGGTGATTGGCCGGAAGCCGTTCCCGGAGGCTAGCTGGAATTCTAAGGTGGACTGTCCCGCACTTCCCCGCCGTTTGGGTCGGGAGCGCTTGCGGATGATGCGGTAGGTTTGCGACCCGACGGTGAAATCGAACGTTACCGCCATTTCCGCCTGCCCGGAGTAAACTAGGTCATCATCGCTTCTGGTCCGGGCCTGTCCCCACAAAGCCCAAGTCATGGCGTCAATCAGGGCGGATTTGCCGCTGCCGTTGTCGCCGGAGAGGCAGGCGATGTGGATGCTTTCAAAGTGGAGGGGAGGTACGTTATCCCGGTAGCACATAAAATTATGCAGTTTTAACCTGAGGGGAATCATCAGCTAAACTCCATATATATCAGTCCCAACAAGCTTATTTTAGCACAATTAAAAACATTATTTGTTAGGTAACCCTATCCTCCTTTGTCCTCCTTCCTCTTGCCAAAGGGAAGAAGGGATGGTTTTGAAAAGAAGGGCTGGCGCCTCGCTTGACATCCGTATTAATATTTCTCTAACGGGTCCTTGATAAGGTCGGGTTGGCGGATTAGAGTGTCTGGTAGTGAGTCGTGGCTTTCGAAGTGCCTTATGCCGTCGGTGTTATTCCTTTATCGTAACCAATTGGATACCCCGCTCTTGTTCAATCTGCTTGACGGCTCAGGTTATCTCGATTAGAATGAAATCGTGTTTGAGGTTCTCAGTGATAAGTTAAACCAGGTATTCCATCTGTTAGGTAATAAAGGTCGTCTTACCGAGAAGGATATTGACGAGGCGCTGCGCCAGGTGCGACTGGCTCTCCTAGAAGCCGATGTTAACTTTAAGGTGGTCAAGGATTTTGTGACCAGAGTAAGGGATCGTGCTCTTGGTGCTAACGTACGGCAGAGCCTGGCTCCGGCCCAGCAGATAGTCAAAATCGTTAACGAGGAACTGGTGGTCGTCCTCGGCGGTGAGCCGGGTCGCTTGACGGCAGCTTCTCAACCGCCATCGGTGGTGATGCTGACCGGCCTGCAGGGCAGCGGTAAGACGACCACCGCCGCTAAGCTGGCGCGTCATCTGAAGCAGACCGGGCAGCGGCCCCTGCTGGTCGCCGCTGATAACCGCCGGCCGGCGGCCATCGAACAATTGGTGACGCTGGGTAAGCAGCTTGATGTACCGGTCTATCGCGAGTCTCCGGATATGCCGGGCCGGGACGTCTGCGCCCGTGCTCGCGTAAAGGCTAAGGAGATGGCGGCCACCTGGGTTATCGTTGACACGGCAGGCCGGCTCCACATAGATGAAGCCATGATGGACGAGCTGGTCCAGATGAAGAAAGAGCTGAAGCCGGACGAAATGCTGCTGGTGGTTGACGCCATGACCGGCCAGGACGCGGTGCGTATGGCCGGGGAGTTTCACTCTCGGGTAAGCCTGACCGGACTTATCCTGACCAAGATGGATGGGGACGCCCGAGGTGGGGCGGCTCTCTCTATCCGGTGGGTGAGTGGGGTACCGATTAAGTTCATCGGTACAGGCGAGAAGGCGGACGCTTTTGAGCCTTTTTATCCCGACCGCTTGGCGTCACGTATCCTGGGGATGGGTGACGTGCTGGCTTTCATCGAGAAGGCCGAAGCCATCTTTGACCAACAGCAGGCCAGTGAGCTGGAGAAAAAAGTGCGGGCGGCTACTTTTGACCTAGCGGACTTCCTCGCCCAGCTGAGGTCGATTAAAAAGATGGGGCCGGTAGCGCAGTTGGTGGAGATGCTGCCCGGTATGTCTAAGTTGGCCGGACAGCTGCCCGAGGGAATTGAAGAAAAACAGATGAAGAAGGTCGAGGCGATTATACTTTCCATGACCTCTGAGGAGAGGCATAACCCGAACATTATTGGCGGCGGCCGACGGCGGCGCATTGCCCGAGGTAGTGGGCTAAAGCCGCAGGATATTAACCAGCTGCTTAACCAGTTTCAGCAGATGCAGAAGCTGCTGAAGATGGGGACCCGAGGTAAACTGCCCCGAGGTAAACTGCCCCGGAACCTGATGGGGATATTTCGGTAGTCTCTACTCTTTCTTTACTCCAAGTAATCTTTTAGTTTTCGGCTTCGGCTGGGATGGCGCAGCTTGCGCAGCGCCTTGGCTTCAATCTGGCGAATCCGCTCCCTAGTGACATCGAATTCCTTGCCTACTTCCTCCAGCGTGCGGCTCCGTCCGTCCTCAAGGCCGAATCTGAGCTGGAGCACCCGCTGCTCGCGGGAGGTCAGGGTATTCAGCACGTCCTCGATTTGCTCTTTCAGGAGCTGCTTAGAGGCGGCGTCAACCGGCGGCAGGACGTTCCGGTCTTCTATGGAATTACCCAGTGGGCTGTCTTCCTCTTCACCGATAGGTGATTCCAGTGATATCGGCAGTTGCGAGACTTTGACTATCTCTCTGACTTTCTCCGAAGATATCTCCATTTCCTTAGCGATTTCAGTAGAGGTCGGTTCCCGTCCGTATTCTTGGGCGAGCTTCCGGCTGGTTTTCAGCAGTCGGTTAATGGTCTCCACCATATGGACCGGAATGCGAATGGTGCGGGCTTGGTCTGCTATTGCTCGGGTAAGCGCCTGGCGTATCCACCAGGTGGCGTAGGTGCTGAATTTATAGCCTTTGTGGTAGTCAAATTTCTCCACCGCTCTCATCAGGCCGATATTCCCCTCCTGAATGAGGTCAAGCAGGGACATGCCTCGTCCGATATGCTTCTTGGCGACACTGACTACTAGGCGGAGGTTGGCTTCAATGAGATGCTTTACCGCCTTTTTGGCTTCATACTCAATAGTTTTCAGGTAGGTCTCGAGTCGTTTTTCGTGGACCAGGACCGAATTGCTAAAGGAGCTATCGATTACCAGTTTCTCGACGTCAGTCGGCGAGGCATTATCGTCGATAGCGCTAAGGACTTCCTTCGGTAACAGCTGGCTGTTTAGAGTTAGCTTGATGAGGAGGTGCTCCATTTCTATTGTGGACTCATTAGTTGGGAGGGTGGCATCACGGGCCAGTTGTTGCTTCAGCATATTATTGAGGATGACCTTCAATCTGGCATCAGAGATACTCTCTTTAAAGCTAGTGGCGGGAGGTAGGCCGAGTTGCTCTTGGAGAGGCTGGGTAGTAGTCAGGATATGGCATGTTTCTTCAATTAGAGTAAGTATGATGTCGGTGATGGAAGGAGCGCTGCCGTATCGATGCAGATATTGATCTCTTATCTTGTGGATGCGTCCACCGGCCTCTATCTTCTGGGCCAGGACCTTCTCGTCCGCGGCGGTGAGGAGGTTCACCCGGCCAATCTCATGAAGGTAGATACGCACCGGGTCGTCGGTTATGCCTTGGTCGACTAGTGCTTCTGCTGGTGTTTCAGGTTGGAGTCTTATCGATGCGGGGTTCTCAATCTTGAGACGCTTTGGCGTATGTAATGGCTCGCCTGATCCGGTGACCACTTTATGCTCCGATTCCTCATCATTATCCCGGGGAAGTAGCTGCGAATTGTTCTTTTCTTTTCCTGGGCTCATACCTTACCTCCTTGGCTCTGACCACTTCTGGCCTTTCTGGGTAAAAACCTCTTTCAGCTGGATACTGGGTTCAATCCCTTCTTTTTCAAGCTTGGTCAAGTCAGCACCGGTACCTCTTGACGCGGCTTCAAGGGCGAATATCTCGGCCCTTTCCGCTTCTAGGTTTTTCAGATGGTTTTCCTTTAACCGCTGGACGTATTCAGTATATCTTTGCTCTTTCCGATCGGACGGCAAGCTGTGGTTTATCAGGGAATCAAGATGCTCATGAATAGAGGCATCTAGTTTTTTCCTTATCGCGGGTAGCCCTGCGGACTGCTGCCAAGCCATAAATATTTCCCGGTTTTCACTACTTTTAAAATATTCAAGGGCTAACTTTTTATCACTTTTCTTAAGCTCAGGATGTTGTAAGAGTAAAGCTAGGCAGTTTTCCTCCAGACGGCTGGACAGAAGAGGGCGTGGGGTGGAGATAACCGTTTGCGGTTCTGGCGTTCGGATCCGACGTCTTTCCGGGATGCGCTTGATGCGGTTTAGCTCGGCTTCAATGGTACGTTCACTGATATTGACCAGCCGAGCCAGCTTTTGCAGGTAGTGGATCTGGCGTACGGCGTCTTTCATCTCGGCAATGGTGGGTAAGAGCTTGGCCACGGCCAGAGACTTGTCTCTGGCCGTGGCCAGATCGAGCTCGGCGACAGCCATGTTAAAGGTGTAGTCCATTATCGGTAGGGCCTCTACTGCTAGTTTTCGCCATTTATCGGTATCCTCTTTAATCACGTCATCGGGGTCTTTCCCTTTCGGGAGAATCATAACCTTTATCTCGCCCTCAATGATGTTTTCATAGCTTACCACGCGCAGCATGGCTTCCTCTCCGGCGGCATCGGCGTCTAACGCCAGCGTCATATTTTTAGTTAGCTTTTTGAGAGAGCTGACCTGTCTTTCGGTGACCGAGGTTCCCATAGAGGCCACCACGTTGTTAAAACCACTCTGGTGGGCGGTGATGACATCTATGTAGCCCTCGACGATGACGGCCAGGTTCTGCTGGCGGATGTCGGTGGCGGTCAGATCTATAGCGTATAGGCTGCCGCTCTTGTCAAAGAGAGGGGTCTGCGGTGAGTTAACATATTTGGGCAGCGAGTCATCCAGTACCCGGGCGCCAAAACCGATAACGTGTTTTCGGTTATCCCGTATGGGGAACATTAATTTGTTGCGGAATCGGTCGTGTGTTTTGCCGTCTTCCGTTGCTACCACTAGGCCCGCGGTCAACAGTTCATCATCGGTATAGCCTATCTCTAGCAGGTGCTGCTTTAAGGCGTCCCAGCGGTTAAGGCTGAAGCCGAGTTGAAAGTCAGCGACTGTTTTTTGGGAAAACCTGCGGCTGGCGAGATAACTTCGCGCTTTCTCCCCGGTCGGGGAGTCGCGAAGCTGGTCATGGAAGTACCGGGCGGTGGCTTCGTTAACCTGGTATAGCCTCTCTTTCCCCTTTTTCTCTTCCTCGCGCTCGGGCCGAGATGGAAGGGTGACTCCCGCCTTCTGGGCGAGGAGGCGCAGCGCCTCCCCGAAGTCCATACTCTCTTTCTTCATGATGAAGGAAAGGACATCGCCGCCGGTATTGCAACCGAAGCAGTGCCAGCTCTGCTGCTCAAGGTAGACGAAGAAAGAAGGATTTTTCTCATTGTGGAACGGGCATAGTCCGGTTAGGTTCCCGCCCGCTTTTTTCAGCGCGACATACTGGCTGACCACGGCTACGATATCCGTCCTCTGTTTTACCTCGCCAATGACGCTCATTTTATATTATTAACTACCTCTTCTTCTCTAAGTTTAACCCCACCCCCGTATCCCCCTTCCTTTGATAAGGGAAGGGAATAGTTGTGTAAGAGAGGTTTCACCTTTCTTTGACTCTCTTTTGTTTTCTCTCTTCTGGGTTTTACCCTTTCAAATATCACTGGAAAGGAGCGCTTATTGTTCAATCTTCTCTTTAACGGCGGGTAACCCGTCCGCTAGTCTTAGCGCGTACTGGTCGGTCATACCGGCGATATAGTCCATTACCCTCCGTTCCGTTTCGTCACTGTAGGCGCGGTATTCCGGCGGCAGCTTGGCTTCGTGCTCCTTGAGGTAGTGGTACAGCATGCGGATTACTTCACCGGCTCTGGTGGCCTCCTCCCGGACTGAGGACACATTATACACTCGCTGAAAAAGAAATTCACGGAGATTATTGGTTGCCTCCAACACCTGAGAGCTCAGACTTATTACTGGTCTATCTGTTCCCGTGGTATCACTAACGGCAGCATTCATTGTAGTATAACCGCTGGCGGACCACGAGTTATCAATGATATCGCCGACCATGGTGTTGATGCGTTGCGAATGGGAGATACCCAGTGTCTTGATAGCGGAGAGAGGCAGGTCGCGCTCGGTGATAATGCCAGCCCTGACGGCATCACCGATGTCGTGGTTGATGTAGGTAATGGCATCGGCCATTTGGCATACCTCTCCCTCTAGGGTGTTGGGTTTCCCCCGCTCTTTTCCGGAGATGTCCCCTCTCATCTTGGAATGGTTTAGGATGCCGTCTCTTACCTCTTGGCTGAGATTCAGTCCCTGTCCGTCATTTTCTAGGAGGTCGATAACCCTTAGGCTTTGCTCGTTGTGCCGAAACCCCTTGGGATAGAGTTCGTTGAGGATATCCTCCCCCGTATGGCCGAAGGGAGTATGCCCTAGGTCGTGGCCCAAGGCAATGGCTTCCGTTAGGTCCTCGTTGAGGTTCAGGGATCGGGATATGGTGCGGGCTATTTGAGATACCTCTAGAGTATGAGTAAGCCGCGTGGCATAATGGTCACCGAGAGGAGCAATAAAGACCTGCGTCTTGTGTTTGAGGCGCCGGAAAGCTTTGCTGTGGATAATACGGTCGCGGTCACGCTGGAAGGTGGTGCGTATCGGGCAAGGATCTTCGTGTCTCGGCCTACCCGGCGATAGCCGGCTTTTCACGGCATAAGGGGAGAGGTTTTCTTCTTTTTCTTCACTTAGCTGGCGGATATTAATCGATCTAATCACCAAGTCTTGGCTCTCCCTGTTTCAATTATCGGCCTTTCTACCGGGGCTGAGATGGTGCTCCTAGTCCGATTTTCCCGTAAGCTCGGAAGATACTGGTAATGCCGGGACACTGCTGATGGTATCATTATATCATATTCCTTCTCTGATGACTAATTTTTTGAGCCTAAAGTGAACTATATTAAGTTGACAGGGGCAGTAATAGGGCGTAGTATTAAGATACTGGCAGATTAATCGTGGAGGTCAGGCGATGGTAGAAATGAGTATCTCTAGTATTCGGGTTAGCTTGATGAACTACCAACGGGTGGTGATTCTGAAGGAGAAAATCGACAAACGTTGCCTGCCTATCTGGATTGGCCCGGCGGAGGCGGATGCTATTACCGTGAAATTACAGGGAGTTGACGTGGAGAGACCGTTGACTCATGACCTACTGAGCTCGGTGATTGACTCACTGGGGGCTACCATTGATTCCATCGTAGTTTGCGACCTTAAAAGTGATACTTTTTACGCCAAGATTATCCTTAACGTAGACGGAGGGCAGATAGAGATTGACTCTCGCCCTAGTGACGCTTTGGCACTGGCAGTAAGGGCGGAGGTGCCTATCTATGCGGACGAGGCGGTTCTGGATAAAGCGGGCCTCCTGATGGATGAAGAGACGGGCAAGCCGATAACTGAGGAAACCGAAGAGGCCGATAGTGAGGGCCGCGAGGTGAGCGAAGATGAAATGAAAAAGATGTCCGCCTTCTATGACTTCATTAACACACTTGACCTAGATGACTTTGACAAACGTAAATCTTAGGCCGGAGGATTGACCATCTCACTTAAGAGGCTGGACCGATGGAAGAGAGACTGATTAAAAAGCTGATGACTTCAATAGGGTGTGATTTCTGTGGGCAGCACTACGAGATGTCCGGCATTGATATTATTGGCCACCGTGAAGACCTCTGGTTCTTAAACGTGTCCTGTCCCGCCTGCCATACCCGGTGCTTGATGGCGGCGGTAGTCAAAGAAAGCCGGATGTCTGGGGAGGTGGTCGGCCCCGCGGAAGAAGCGTCGGGTAGGTTCGATAAGAATGCTATTGACGTTGATGACGTGCTGAGTATGCACGTTTTCCTGAAGGATTTTGACGGAGACTTCTCCCGGCTTTTAGCGCAGAAATAAACCGTGATTTTCTCTGAATTCATAAACTGGTGATAAAGAGCTCTGGAATAGGAAATGTCAGGGCTCTTCTATTAGTCTTCTCGAATACCATCTTGACCTGATGTCAGAGAATTTGATATGCTGCCCAAGGCGGGGGTATTGAGGCTGATATGAGCAGATGGGTAGCCGCCTTGAGGCTGGTAGGGGTGGGGTTTTTTATTGGTGGTTCTATTATGCTGGGTGTGCTGGCTGGCCTCTGGCTTGATAATAAGTTCGGCACAAACTGGCTCTGGCTACCGGGTTTGATTCTGGGAATTATGGTTACTTTTTATGGTGTTTACCGGATGCTTCTGCCGCTCGTTTCTGACCGGCAGGACAAGGAGAACGGCTGATGCCTAAACGGGGCTATTTCGGTGTTTCCTTCTACGTGGTGGTCGGGTTTTTAGCGGTCTTCTTTGTACTCTTGGTCACTGGCTTTGTTATCGGTCCGTTGGGCAGGAGCCTGTTTGGCGACCTCGGCTTGCCGGCTTGGCTCATCGTACCCCGGCCCGTGCCGGAACTACCGGCCGAAGTAGTTTTCCATCTGTTCGGTTTTCCCGTTACCAATAGCATTATCGGTGCTTGGCTGACCATGCTTTTTTTGGTGGTCTTTGCCTACGTCATTACCCGTCGGATGAAGATTGTGCCCGGGAGACTGCAGAGCGCTTTTGAATCTTTACTGGGCTGGCTTTACCATCTCTGCCAGAGGGTGGCCGGAGAAGAGAACGGACGCCGCTTCTTCCCGGTGGTGGCCACTATTTTTCTGTTTGTCGCTTTTAACGCTTGGCTGAGCCTGATTCCCGGATTCGGCTCCATAATGGTGACCACGGCCGATGGTCACCATGTGCATCTGCTCCGGGGCGCTAATACCGATATTAATATGCCGCTGGCCCTGGCACTGATATCCTTCGTCTTCGTGGAGTACTTCGGGCTGCAGTCGCTAGGCTTTCACTATCTAGGTAAGTTTCTTAATATAGGACAGTTTCTAAGAAGTATTGGACAGATAGTACGAGGCAGGGTACGTGACGGAATGATCGGTATGTTCACCGGCCTTATCCATATTTTTGTCGGTTGCCTGGAGGCGCTGAGTGAGTTCATCCGGATTGTTAGTTTTACCTTCCGTCTTTTCGGCAATATGACGGCGGGTGAGATACTGCTGTTGATTACCGCTTTCCTAGTTCCCTGGGTGTTTGCCATACCGTTTTACGGACTGGAGCTGCTCGTCGGCTTTGTCCAGGCACTTATCTTCGGCGGGCTGACCTTGGTATTTCTGACTCTGGCGGTGGTCCACCATGGGGAGCAGGGAGCGGGTGACTGAAATAGGTAATTTTCCGGCGATTAGGAAAGGAGGACAAGTAATATGGAAGCGGAAGTAATGAAAATGTTGGCGGTGGGGTTGACGGCTGGGCTGGGATTAATGGGGCCGGCGCTAGGGATAGGGCTTATCGGCTTTTCGGCGCTGCAGGGAATTGCCCGCAACCCGGAAGCCAGCGGTCCGATAATGACTAACATGATTCTGGTGACCGCTTTCTGTGAGGCTATCGGTATTTATGCCCTGATTATCGCTATTATCTTGGCGATGATTGTCTAGAGTAATAGAGGGAGGTAGTTATGGGACAGGATGGTATACCCTTGGCCATAGGTGTTATTATTGCCGCTGCCATACTGGGAGCCTTGGTGCTCACCGGACTGGTGGTGGCGGCGGTGCTGGCTAGTTAGGTTGCCCGTTAGGTATTTAAGTCGGGGCGGTATGGTTAATAAGACGTTTCGGCGATTATGAGGCTCAGTTCGTTAAACGGAGGGGACAAAGAATGGGAGGCCTGGCCGATCTTGGTATAAATTTACCGGTGCTGGTGGCGCAGATTGTTAACGTGGCTATCTTGCTCGGCCTTCTGTATCTGGTGGCTTACCGACCGGTGATGCGGATGTTGGATGAGCGTTCCCGACGGGTTAAAGAGAGCATGGCGCAAGCGGAATCGATTAAGGAGCAGGCGGCTCACGCCGAAGAAGAGGTGAAAAAGCAACTCGAAGCGGCCAGTCGGGAAGGGCAGGGAAAAATCACCCGGGCCGTCCAGACCGGGGAAGAGGTGAAACAAAAAGCGCAGGAGGAAGCTAGGCAGGCAACAGAAACTCTACTCACCCGGGCCCGCCATGAGATTCAGCGGGAGCGGGACGAAGCGATTGAGGAGGTGCGTAAAGAGGTGGCCGACCTGACAATAATGGTGGCAGGGAAAGTCATTGACCGCTCTCTGGATAAGAAAGCGCACCGCCAGCTTATTGATCGGGTACTCGAGGAAAGTACCAGACGAAAAAAGAAGTGATTTACTGCCTTTTGAGGAGACGGTATGGTGAAAACAGCGTTGGCGAGGCGCTACGCTCAGGCCGTGTTTGAAATAGCGCTGGAGACGAAAGAATTGGACAGATGGCGGTCCGACCTGGCAGAGATGGCCGGTACGGCTACGGATACCATGCTTATGGCCTTGTTGAAGAGTCCCAGACTGTCTTTTGACGATAAGGCGAAAATACTGAGAGAGCGATTGAAAGGTATCCGTCCCTTGGCGTTAAACCTGGCACGGTTACTAGTCGCTAGGGATAAGCTGGATATCATCGGCGACATTGCTGATGACTATCATCAGCGACTGGATAACTACCGTGGTATTGAGCCGGCCGAGGTAATTACCGCCATTCTCCTTGATGAGAAAGATCGGGTGAAACTGGCTGGAAGTCTGGGTGCGGTGGTGGGCCGGAAAGTGGTACTCAAGACGGCTAAGGTAGACCCGGGACTAATCGGCGGAATTATCGCCAGAGTTGGCGGCAAGTTGCTAGACGGTAGCACCCGCGGCCGGCTGGTGGCTTTGCAGAGAGAACTGGCCGGCGGAGATGGACAGTAACTATCGCCAAGTAGTAGTAAAGGAGGTTGTGCGGTGACTAAGTTGGAGGTATTGAAAAGATGTCCCTTTGTTCGTGAGCTGGACGATGAACAGCTTAAAATGATTGCCGAAATCGGCGCCGAAGAAGTATATGAGGTGGGCGAGAGACTGTGTAAGCAAGGTCGGACCCAGGAGAAACTCTATTTCATTGAAGACGGGCTGGTCGGACTTCATCTTGAACTGGGGCCGATGGCCCATCGACAACTTCAGGCGGCTTCCAATTTTGAGGTTATCGCTTGGTCTGCCCTGATGTCGCCCTACCGCAGCCACACCACGGTGAAAGCCATAGAGACGACTCGGGTACTGGCTTTCAATGGTAAAGAACTGGCTAAAATGTGTGAGAACCATCCTGTGATAGGCTCCAAGGTTTATCGGGGATTAGCCTCGGTGATTGCCACCAGGCTGGAAAATGCCTTTGCCCAACTGATGGGCGTTACGGCACAGGATTAAGTATCATTTTATTTGATTGGTCGGCCAGCTCGGGAAGCTGGCGGAAATTGTATTCAAACGGGACGGGGAATTTTTAATGACGAAAACAAGGGGTATTACTTCAATGAGGGGGGAAAAGAGGGTTTTCTCTCCCCCAAAAGAGTTTAGCCAGACGGCGCATCTCAAAAGTATGGACGAATACCGGACATTTTATAAAAGGTCTATTGATGATCCGGAAGGCTTCTGGGCAGAGATGGCGGAACAGCTGGACTGGTTTCAGAAATGGGATAGGGTTCTGGTCGAGGATTTTAAAGAGGCCAGACACCAATGGTTTGTCGGTGGTAAGCTCAACGTTAGCTACAACTGTCTGGACCGGCACCTGAAGACCTGGCGTAAGAATAAAGCTGCTCTTATCTGGGAAGGGGATATCGGTGATAGCCGGGTGCTGACTTATCAGCAAATGCACCGGGACGTGTGTAAGTTTGCCAATGTGCTGAGGAAATTCGGCGTTCAGAAAGGCGATCGTGTCACCATTTATCTGCCCATGATTTCGGAACTGCCGGTGGCTATGCTGGCCTGTGCCCGCATCGGGGCTATTCACAGCGTTGTTTTTGGCGGCTTCAGCGCCGAAGCACTGCGGGACAGGATATTGGACTGTCGGTCTACCATGCTTATCTGTAGCGACGGTTATTATCGTGGCGGTCGGGTTATCCGGAGCAAGGATAACGCGGACCAGGCTCTTAAAGAATGTCCTGCCGTCAAAAAAGTGGTCGTGGTCAAGCGGGCGGATATCGGCGTTACCATGAAGGAGGGACGTGACCAGTGGTGGCATGATGTCATGGCGTCTACCGAGGTCAAACCGGTCTGTGACGTGGCCATAATGGATTCAGAAGACCCGCTCTTCATTCTGTATACTAGCGGCAGCACCGGCAAACCGAAAGGCGTAATGCATACTCAGGCCGGTTATTTACTGCATGCCTACCAAACCTTCAAGTGGATATTTGATGCTCGGGAGGAGGACGTCTACTGGTGCACTGCTGACATCGGTTGGGTTACTGGCCATACTTATGTCGTCTACGGGCCGCTGGCTTTTGGGGCTACTTGTGTCATGTTTGAAGGTGTCCCCACCTATCCCCATCCGGATCGGTTCTGGGATATCGTAGAGAAATATCAGGTTAACATTTTCTATACCGCTCCCACCGCCATCCGCGCCCTCATGCGCGAGGGCGAAGAATGGCCCGACAAGCACGATTTAAGCTCCCTGAGGCTTCTGGGTACGGTGGGCGAGTCGATTAATCCCAAGGCCTGGATGTGGTACTACAACGTTATCGGTAAGGGTCGGTGCCCGATTATCGATACCTGGTGGCAGACCGAGACCGGCGGTGTTTTAATCACTACCTTCCCTGGGGCAATGCCGGCTAAGCCCGGTGCTGCTGGGGTGCCTTTCTTTGGCGTTGACCCGGCGATACTGAGGGAAGACGGCTCTCGGGCCGAGGTGAACGAGGGCGGTTTTCTGGTAATAAAAAGGCCTTGGCCGGGTCTGATGCGCGGGGTCTATGGCGAGCCGCAGCGGTTTAAAGAGACTTATTTTGTCCGGTTCCCGGGCGTTTATACCACTGGGGATGGGGTTAGGATAGACGAAGACGGCTACTATTGGCTGATGGGGCGCATTGACGATGTGATTAACGTCTCCGGACACCGTATCGGTACGGCCGAAGTGGAGAGCGCCTTGGCATCCCATGACCGGGTGGCCGAGGCGGCCGTGGTGGGTATGCCCCATGAGATTAAAGGACAAGGTATCTACGCTTACGTGACCCTGAAGTCCGGCGAGGAAGAGTCCGAAGCCCTCAAGAAAGAACTGGTTACTCATGTCCGTAAGGAGATTGGCCCGATAGCCACTCCGGACAGGATTCAGTTTACCGATAGTTTGCCCAAGACCCGGAGTGGTAAAATCATGCGGCGGATACTGGTTAAAATTGCCGCCGGCGGTGTCGACGAATTGGGTGACACCAGTACTCTGTCGGATCCGTCAGTAGTGGAGAGCCTGGTGGAAGGCAGACAGCAGGAGGTAAGTTAATTGGCAACCAGAGGTCAGGATATTGTTGCGGTTATCAAGCAGCAGATCAAGCAGTTTGGCACGGCGGTAGCTCTGGTGGACGTGGGTACAGTGATTGAGGTTGGCGATGGTATTGCCCGGATTCACGGGCTGGCCGCGGCCAGATATAACGAGTTGCTCCAGTTCCCTAATGACATTATCGGCATTGCGCTGAATCTGGAAGAAGACAGCGTGGCGGCTATTGTCTTGGGTGACTATACTAGGATTAAAGAGGGTGATGAGGTACGGTGCACCAGCCGTATTGCCGAAGTGCCTGTTGGCGAGGCGCTTATCGGGCGGGTGGTTGATCCTCTAGGGCGTCCTCTGGATGGTGAAGGCGCTGTTAAGACCAGAAAGACTCGGCCCGTGGAACGGATAGCTCCCAACGTAGTAATGCGCCAGTCGGTTGATACCCCGGTGCAGACCGGTATTAAGGCGGTAGACAGTCTGATTCCCTTGGGGCGGGGGCAGCGGGAACTTATTATTGGCGACCGGTCAACCGGTAAGACGGCGATTGCTTTGGATACCATCATCAACCAGAAGGGCGGTGATTTAATCTGCATTTATGTGGCCGTCGGTCAGAAGGCGTCCAAGGTAGCCCGGGTAGCGGCTACTCTGGAGGCTCACGGGGCCATGGCGCATGCTATCATAGTAGCGGCCAATGCTTCTGACTCGGTAGCCCTGCAGTATCTGGCTCCCTATGCCGGCTGTGCTATCGGGGAGGAATTTATGGAGCAAGGAAAGGATGTCTTGGTGGTCTATGATGACCTTTCCAAGCATGCTTGGGCTTATCGGCAGCTTTCACTGCTGCTGCATCGGCCTCCTGGACGAGAAGCCTACCCCGGTGATGTCTTTTATTTGCATAGTCGCCTGCTGGAAAGGGCGGCGAAATACGCCTCGGAATATGGCGGCGGTTCACTGACCGCGCTGCCGATTATCGAGACGCAGGCGGGCGATATGTCCGCCTATATCCCGACTAATGTTATCTCCATCACTGATGGCCAGATGTACTTGGAGACGGATCTGTTTAACGCCGGTAATCGGCCAGCCTTGAACGTGGGTTTGTCCGTGTCCCGGGTGGGGAGCGCCGCGCAGACTAAAGCGATGAAACGGGTGGCCGGCCGGCTCCGGCTGGAGCTGGCGCAATACCGGGAGCTGGCGGCTTTTGCCCAGTTTGGCACTAGTGAGCTGGACAAGGCGACGAGAATCCAACTTGACCGCGGCCAGCGGATTACCGAAGTCTTGAAACAGCCGCAGTTTGTGCCGATGGCGATGGCTGCACAGGTCATGGTTCTGTACGCGGCGATTAACGGTTATCTGGATGATGTGGCCCTGGATAAGGTGGCTATTTTTGAAAACGAATTCCACCGCTTTATGGAAACAACGTACCATGAGATAGGTGAGGCTGTTACTAAAACGAAGGAAATCAGTGCCGAGACGGAAGCAGCCCTTAAGAAAGTAATCCTGGAGTTTAAAGAGATTCATTTTAAGGAATTATTACGGCACGTCATTGATTGAAGAAGAGGTAAAAGATTGGCTGATATCCGCGCTATTCGGCGTCGTATAAAGGGTGTGCAGAACACCGCTAAAATTACTCGGGCCATGGAGATGATTGCCGCCTCTAAGATGAGACGGGCGCAGGAGCGTGGTCTGGCCGGACGACCTTTCTCCGAGCGGATGCAGCAGGTTATGGCTGACTTGGCGGCACTACCCGAGATAAGCCAGGCGCAGCATCCCTTGTTGCGGCGGAAGCCGGTAAATAGGATAGCCATCGTGCACATTACCCCCGACCGAGGCCTGTGCGGCGGACTTAATACCAGTCTGAACCGCCTGACGGCAAGTTTTGTCTTAGAACAAACGGTGCCGGTTACCCTGATTGCTATCGGCCGTAAAGGATGTGACTTTATGCGGCGGCATAACTGTGATGTCGTTGCTGAATTTGATCAGCTCGGCTATCGTCCTACCTTAATCGATACCTTGCCGATATCACGGGTTATTATTGACGATTATAGTAACGGTGTCTTTGATTTGGTCTATCTAGTCTACGCGCAGTTTGTCTCCACCATGGTACAGAAATCGGTTCGGCGGCAGTTACTTCCGGTGGAGCCGGCCGATATTCCCCGGGTGCGGAACGTGGACTATATCTACGAGCCGGGCCCGGGCGTAGTGCTGGGCGGGTTGTTACCCCGGTTCGTGGAGATGCAGGTTTATCATGCCATACTGGAATCTATTGCCAGCGAACAGTCGGCTAGGATGGTGGCGATGAGAAACGCTACCGATAATGCTAATGAGCTTATCGATGAATTAACGCTGTTGTATAACGAGGCTCGGCAGGAGGCCATTACTAAGGAGATTCTGGATATTGCCGGCGGCGCTGCCGCACTGGCTTGATACGGGAGGTTGCTATGGCTAAAGGCAAGGTCACTCAGATAATCGGGACGGTGGTTGATATCGAGTTTCCACCTGAGGAATTGCCCGCGCTTTTTAATGCCGTTGAGATTGATGTCGGCGGCGGCAGGATTGTGCTTGAAGTCCAGGAACACATGGGGAATAACTGGGTCAGATGTCTGGCACTCTCACCGACGGACGGGCTGGAGCGGGGTGCCGAGGTGGTAGATACCGGGGCTGCCTTGACCGTGCCGGTAGGCCATGCCACCTTGGGACGCCTGTTTAATGTTATGGGAGAACCTCTGGATAACCTTGGCTCGGTACAAACGGAAGAGCGCTGGCCGGTCCATCGGCCACCACCCTCCTTTGAGGAACAAGAGACCACTACCCAGATACTGGAGACGGGGCTCAAGGTGATTGACCTGATTACCCCGTTTATCAAAGGAGGTAAGGTAGGTGCTTACGGTGGCGCCGGTGTAGGTAAAACGGTGATTATTATGGAGCTTATCCGTAATATCGCTAAGGTGCACGGTGGTTTTTCCGTCTTTGCTGGTATCGGGGAGAGGTCTCGTGAAGGTAACGACCTGTGGCATGATATGACGGCTTCTGGGGTGATTGACAAGACAGTCTTGGTTTTTGGTCAGATGAATGAGCCTCCCGGTGTCCGTCTCCGTATCGGATTGACCGGACTGACTATGGCCGAATACTTCCGTGATACCGAGCACCAGGATGTCCTACTCTTCATTGATAATATTTACCGCTATGTCCTAGCCGGTATGGAAGTCTCCGCTCTGCTGGGGCGGATGCCCTCGGCGGTGGGCTACCAGCCTACCTTGGCAACGGAGATGGGCGAGCTGGAAGAACGGATTACCTCTACTAGACAGGGATCAATTACCTCTTTCCAGGCAATCTATGTCCCCGCGGATGACTATACTGATCCTGGCGTAGTAACTACCTTTGGCCATCTGGACGCAGTGGTTGCCTTGGAGAGGTCTATCGCCGAGCAGGGGTTGTATCCGGCGGTCGACCCACTGGTCTCGACCTCACGTATACTCACGCCGGATATCGTCGGGGAGGAGCACTACCGGGTAGCCCGCGAAGTGCAGCGGGTACTACAACGCTATAAGGACCTGCAGGATATTATCGCTATATTGGGTATCGAGGAACTCAGCGAGGAGGATAAACTTACCGTGAATCGTGCCCGCCGTACTCAGAGGTTCTTGTCCCAGCCGATGTTTGTTACCGAGGTCTTTACCGGGCGGGAAGGGAAATACGTACCGGTGAAAGAAACGGTGCGCGGTTTTCAGGAGATTCTAGAAGGAAAATATGACGACCTGCCGGAACAGGCCTTCTATATGGCGGGTACGATAGACGAGGTGGTGGAGGCAGCTCGGACCCTGGAGGTATAAGTTAATGCCTGGTATCAAGCTTGATATCGTTACTGCCGAGAAGGAAATATATTCGCAAGAAGTGGATATGGTCATCGCCCCCGGGGTAGAAAGCCAGCTGGGGATCTTACCCCATCATACGCCTTTGATGACCATCCTGCAGCCGGGGGAATTGCGGATAAAGAAGGGTGGGGAAGAGGTCTCCGTGGTCATTTCCGGCGGTTTTCTGGAAGTGCGGCCGGATAGAGTTATCGTCTTGGCAGATGCTGCCGAGAAGGTTGAAGAGGTTGACATCGCCCGTGCCGAAGAAGCTAGGCGCCGGGCTCGGGAGCGGATGGCCGAAAAGCCCGAAGGGTTTGATACCGCTCGGACGGAAGCGGCGCTGCGGCGTTCGCTGGCCCGTCTCAAGGTGGCGGAAACAGTCAGGCGGAGGAAAAAAACGGGGACTTAGGAAAACGGTCACCCGGTTAACCATTTGCTTTTCCGGTTTAAGTCAACTAACCCGGTAATAGCTTCCACGGTCAGGCGCCCCTGCTCCAAGTCAATAGACTTGACGACATCATCAATGGCGGGAATAAGGATCTCCCCTTTGGGGCAGCGGACCACGTAGTTATCATTACTCTCTGCCGTCAGGATTTCGGAGATTTGACCCAACAGCTCTCCCCGGGTAGTCCATACTTCTAGGCCAATAAGCTGGAAATGGTAGTATTGCCCTTTCGGCAGGGGGTGGATCTGGTTACGGGGTATTTCCACGGCTTCTCCACGCAGCTTTCGGGCATCTTCGGGGCGGCTGGTCACTATTCTGGAGTTAATTTAGATAATTTCAAGTCTGACCTTGGTGTCTGCTTTGGCGGCTTTTACTCTGAGTAGAGTGCGTATTGCTTCAGCGATTCGGCCTTGTTTGCCAATGACTCTTCCCTTGTCCTCATCGGCCACCTGCAGCTTAAGTGTCAAACCTTCCTCGGTGGTTTCCTCTTCAATTTTTACTTCATCAGGCGCGTCCACGATTGATTTGGCGATGAATTCAACGAGCTCTTTCATGATTTGGTTTTCTCCTTGCTTGCTTTGGGTTTTTGGGTAACGCTGGCTTCTGGTTCCTCGGTGGTAGCGGTCTCTGATTTTTCCTTAACGGCTTCTGGTTCCTCGGTGGTAGCGGTCTCTGATTTTTCAGTTACGCCGGCCTTGACTTTTTTCTTGCTGACTTTAGGTTTTGCGGGCGCGCCGGCCTTAATTTTCTCTATTCGGACTTTGGACTCGGCGATAATACCGGCTTTAGCCAGTAATCTGGCAGCGGTATCGGTTGGCTGTGCTCCTTGGTCTAACCAGTGGCGCGCTTTTTCCTCGTTGATGACTACTGTTTCCGGGTTGGTAAGGGGGTTATAGTGGCCGATGGTGGTAATAAATGCCCCATCACGTGGTGACCGGGAATCAGCGATGACCAAGCGATAGCTTGGCTGTTTCTTGGCACCTACCCTACGGAGTCTAATCTTTACCATGTTTATCTATGTTTCTTTCCTGAATATATATGTACTATAACCGAAATGGCTGTCAATGTCAATCAAATAATTGGTTGCCAAGAGATCGTTTTGAGATTATAATCGGAATATGAAAGTGACACAGTTGCATGATTGGGCGGTGAGTGTTACCCAAGCCTTAGAGATGCAGTTATCACTGGTGGCTAGGGTATCGAGAGTCAGCGAAATTACCGTTCCCCGTTTGATTGCCGGTGTGGATATATCCACCAGTAAAATGAGTGAGATGGCGACTGGCGCGGTGGTTGTCCTCAGTTACCCTGAACTGAAGCTGGTGGCCATGGAAGTGGTCAGCGAGGAGCTCGGCTTCCCCTATATTCCGGGGCTATTATCCTTCCGGGAAGAGCCGTTGATACTGGCGGCTTTTGAGAAACTCACCGTTACTCCTGACCTTGTTCTGGTTGACGGGCAAGGGATTGCCCATCCCTTGCGGATAGGCTTGGCTTCTCACCTAGGCCTGTTCCTGGATAAGTCGATGATTGGCTACGCTAAGTCCTGTCTGTGCGGCCGCCATCAGGTGCCGGGTGATGATCCGGGGAGCTACGCGGAACTGGTGGATGGTAGTGAAATTATCGGGGCGGCTCTGCGCACCAGATGCGGAGCGAAGTCCGTTTATGTCTCCGTAGGCCATAAAGTTGACCTCCCGGCGGCGATACACTGGGTGCTGGCGTGCTGCCGTGGTTGCCGCTTGCCCGAGTCTACTCAGCTGGCCCATCCGGCGACCGGCGGAAATTTAAGGTTGGGAAAAGATATAGTGGCTTCGGTGGCTGGCTAATAGGAGAAATTTTTGCCCGGGAAAGTTACGGGAGATGAAAGATGCAGGAGTTAAGGGATAAATTAGAGAGCTTGCGGTCCAGAATTTCCATGGCGCTGGTGCATCTTTGACGTAGCCGCTAAGGAAAAGGAAATCGGTCGGCTGGAAAAAGAGTCCACCAGACCTGATTTCTGGCTGGACCAGGCCAGCGCACAGGGCGTGATGCGCCAGCTGGCGGAGCATAAGAAAGTAGTCCAGAGATGGCGGGAGCTGGAGGAGAGGGTGGCTGACCTTATCGAACTGGTTTCCCTAGCCGAAGAAGATGAGGTAATGCAGGCCGAAATCCAGTCCGAGGTCGAGGAAGTGAGTTCTCGGCTTGGCGAGCTGGAATTTCAGCTGGCTTTCCGTAGTGAGTATGATGACAGAAATGTGATTCTGGCGGTTCATGCCGGCGCTGGCGGCACTGATTCCCAAGACTGGGTGGAAATGTTAATGAGGATGTATCTCCGCTGGGCGGAGCGGTACGGCTACCAGACGGAGGTGCTGGACAGCTCCCCGGGCGAAGAGGCCGGCATGAAGAGTGTCGTTATCGGGATAAGTGGTGATTACGTCTGCGGCTACCTGAAGTCGGAGCACGGTGTCCATCGGCTGGTACGTCTTTCTCCCTTTGATGCTGACCATGCCCGGCATACTTCCTTTGCTCTGGTGGAGGTTATGCCCGAGGCCAAAGCTGATGTTGACATAAAGATAGCGCCTGACGATGTAAAAGTCGAGACCTTCCGCTCCAGCGGGCCAGGGGGACAACATATGCAGAAGACGAGCAGCGCCGTCAGGCTGACTCACCTGTCGACAGGGCTGGTGGTTACTTGTCAGAGTGAACGCTCTCAGTATCGGAATAAAGAGATTGCCATGAGGATACTCCAGTCACGACTGCTCGAGCGGAGGCTGGCGGAGCAAGCCGAGGAAAAGACTCGGGTTAAAGGAAAGCACGTGGCGGCTGGGTGGGGCAATCAGATAAGGAGTTATGTCCTGCATCCGTACCGGATGGTGAAAGACCACCGCACTGATTATCAGACCGGTGATACTGATGCCGTGTTGGATGGGGCTCTGGACGATTTTATCACCGCCTATCTCCGGTCGCTGATGGGTAAAGAAAAATGATAAGAAAAACCGCTTTACTGGTCTTGGTTTTCTGTCTGATTCTGATCTTACTGGGTGCTGCCTTGGCTCAGGCCGATGGTGGGCTGGCGGTGTTAGGCAGCTCGGTGGCCACCGATTTTCCTACCAGACTTGATTTTAATCTGTCCGCGGCTAGCGATGTCAGTATCACCGATATTCGTTTGCACTACATCGTTGACCAAAGAGGTTACACCCAGGTAACCAGCGAGGTCTATATTGATTTTACGCCGGCGGCTACGGTTGCTGAGGGGTGGAGCTGGGATATGAGGAAGACGGGTGGGTTGCCTCCAGGAAGCCGCATTAGGTATTGGTGGACGGTGGTAGATGCCAGTGCGGATAAGATAGAGACTAATCCGGTTCAGCTACAGTTTAACGATGACCGTCATGCTTGGCAAAGCCTGACCGAGGGTATGCTAACCGTGTACTGGTATGAAGGAGACGAGGATTTCGCCCGAAAGATAATGACCACCGCCCAAGACGTACTGGCTCGCTTGGCGGAGTCTACTGGGGCCAAGCCGGAAGACCCGGTCAAGTTGTATATTTACGATGATGCCCAGGCCTTACGGGGAGCCATGATTTTCCCTCAGGAGTGGACGGGTGGGGTTGCCTTTACCCGGTTCGGTACTATTGCCATCGGAATAGCTCCAGGTAAGCTCGATTGGGGTAGGCGGGCAATTGCCCACGAGTTGACCCATTTGGTCGTCCACCAGATGGTCTTTAATCCTTACAACGAGCTGCCCGCTTGGCTTGATGAAGGCTTGGCCATGTATGCCGAGGGGACGCTACCGCCGACTTTCGCCGATTTGCTTGTTGAAGCCGAAGATGACGGCAGTCTTATCTCCGTTCGCAGTCTGTCTAGCCCATTTTCCGCTTACGCGGAGCAGTCCACCCTCGCCTATGCCCAGAGCTATAGCCTGGTCGAGTTTCTCATCCATAATTATGGACAGAGTCATATGCTTGAGTTATTGCGCACTTTCCGGAAAGGCAGCGGCTATGACCAGGCCCTAGGTCGGGTTTATGACTTTGACATGGACGGTCTGGACCGCCTATGGCAGGGTTACGTCTTCCCGGATTGAAAAGGTAAGCCCGGAAATGGTGACTTTCTTGTGTCCCGCATTATGGGGTGTGGAATATCAGGTGAATCGGTGATGGTGGTCGTCCAGCGGCTACTGCGTCAGTTTAGTAGCCTTAAGGAGATGGCTTAAGTATTTGGTATAGGAAAAGGGCTAAAGTAGGAAGGTGGGCCTGATACGGCAGATGTCCTGGGTCATATCATTATTGGTGGCTAGAATTACATGAGTCTGAAAAAGAAAGAGATATTTTGATGAGGTATAGAAAGCTGGGTCGGACTGGCGTTGACGTTGGTATTGTCGGACTGGGCGCGGAGCATCTGGAATTTGCCTCGAGAGAGGTAGTTACTTCGGTAGTCGATGAAGCCTTGGACGGCGGCGTGAATTATATTGATTTGTTTATGGCTTCTCCTGGCGTCCGTGATAATTTCGGTGTTGTCTTGAAAAATAAAAGGCATCAGGTCATGATTGCCGGCCACCTGGGAGCCGTGCTGGAGAATGGGCAGTGCTGTAAATCGAGGGACAAAGCCCGGTGTGAAAAATATTTTGACGATCTTTTAATCAGGCTTCAGACGGATTACCTTGATACTCTGATGCTGCATTATGTTGATGACCCCGATAACTACTCCAAAGTATTTGATTCCGCGGGCTTGTTGGCAGTAGCGGTGCGTCTGAAAGAGGAGGGCAAAGCTCGCTTTATTGGCATGAGCGGGCATAATGTTCAAATGGCGTTGCAGGCGGTTAACAGCGGGTACATTGATGTGCTTATGTTTCCGGTGAACCCTGCTTTCGACACTTTGCCGGGCGATTTGACAGCGGAAGCTTTAAAAAATAAGGAATCATATAATTATGTCGGCACTACCACCAGTAAATCGGTAACGGAAAGAGAGGCATTGTACCACGACTGTGCCGTCCATAACGTGGGTATCGTGGCGATGAAACCCTATGCGGCGGGTATTCTTTTCCAGCCGGGTAATCCTAGTTCTATCGTGTTGACACCGGTGCAATGCCTCAGCTATGCTCTTTCTCGGCCCGGTGTCTGTACCGTGGTGCCGGGTTGTCGGACGGCGGCCGAAATGAAAGCCGCCCTGGCTTTTCTAAAGGCCACCGACGAAGAAAAAGACTACAGCGCTATTCAAAGGAACCCGATGTGGAAGTTGAAAGGTAGCTGTATGTACTGTAACCATTGCCTGCCCTGTCCGGTTAACATTGATATCGGGGCCACCACGCGGCTGGCGGATGCTGTCGGCTATGGCGGTAGTGATAATCTTAGCCGGGAATACGAAGTTTTATCGGTGAAAGCTTCGGCCTGTACCGAGTGCGGCGTCTGTGTGGAGAGGTGTCCCTTTGACGTGGATGTTATCGCTAATATATCACGGGCCGTAGCGGTATTTGAGAAGTAACGGCGTTTTGATAAAGGAGATGAGGATATTGGAAAAGCAGGATAAAATCCAGTGGGTTTTTTCTTCCCGGAATAACGAAGAGCTGGCCGAGCGCTATGCGCAATGGGCTAAGGACTATGACACTGATCTGGAGCAGGACTTAGGGTGGAGGGGTCCGCGGTGTACCGCCGAACTATTCACCAAATACGTGCCCAGGGGAGCGAAGATTCTGGATGCGGGCGCCGGCACCGGTCTGATGGGCGTTACCTTGGCCGGCCTGGGCTATGATGACCTGGTGGCAATGGACTTGTCTCAGGAGATGCTTGAGGAGGCCACAGGGAAAAACGTTTACCGGGAATTTCACCGGGCGGTCATGGGGGAGCCTCTGGACTTTGCCACCGACTCGTTTGATGTCGTTATGAGTATCGGCGTACTGACCACCGGACATGCGCCACCCAGCTCCTTGGACGAACTGGTGCGTATTACCCGGCCGGGCGGGTATATTATTTTCACCTTGCGTGTTGAAATATACGAAGGTGGTGGTTTCAAAGAAAAACAGACGGCATTGGAGGCGGCAGGTAGATGGACACTGGCGGAAGTGAGCGAAAAGATACCGCTGCTTCTGAAAAAGCCCGAGGTATATCATCAGATCTGGGTATACCGCGTAATCTGATCTGGCGGTGGCTGGACGTATTCCGATTCACGGTCAGGTAGGGCGGCGGTCTAAGCCAGGTCTCTCATGAATTTCTTGGAGAAGCGGTGGGCCAGAACTAGCACTAGGCTGCTGGTTGAAACGGCTGTTATGGCGCCGGGCGAAAAACCGGTGATGGCTACTCCTAATGCCGTGCCGCCGGCCGGTGAGTGTTCCATATTCAGCTACCATCAGGAAGATGGAAATCCTGACGGCTAGCGAGTAACTGATGATGACGAAGATGATTGAAGGCTACGGTGTCAAGGCGCATAACGAGCCGGCTAAAAGACTGATTGGGTGGCCGTCGATGACTCTTCTCGGTACCGCGGTGACGTTTCTCATCATGGTAAAGACGATGAAAATGCTGGCACTAATGGAGGCGAGGACCATCGCGTGTTCTATGTTTAACAATAGAAGTATGATAAAGACCACTATCGTGGCCAGAAAACTCTGGTAAAGGTAGTTTTCCCGCAGTGGTTTGAACTCCCGGTGGATGCGATAAATCCTCCGCCTCAGGTATCCCCTAACATTAACTGGTGTAGGCTGGTGCACCTCTTTTCCAGACTGAATTATAAGATCTTTTATTGACGCGCGTATATATTTGCGGTCACCGTATTATATTACCGATAGGCGAAAAAGGACGGCATATGCTATATTGATTAGGGGTAGGTATGCGGAAGATGTGGAAAATTAGCTGGAAAGTAGGAGGTATCGGTGACTAAGAAAATTTGCGTGGTAAAAGGAGATGATGCTTCGCCGGAGGTGGTGGTACCTACCGTCCAAATTATCGAAGGGATGGGGCTGGACATCGAGTTCCTCTGGTCCGTCACCGGCGATGAGGCGGTAACTAGATACGGTGAAAACTGTCCACGGGTGGCCAAAGAGATAATAGATGAGGCCGATTGTGCTATCTTTGGGTCGACTAGGACACTCGGTGGAGTCCACGGTTACCTGAGGTGGGGTAAAAAGTGCTACGCCAATATCCGGCCCACCCGATACGTCAGCGGGATGATAACTCCGCTCAAAGACCCTACTGGTATCGATTTTGTTATCGTCCGTGAGAACCTGGAAGGGCTGTATCCTGGCTGGGAGGGAGACATCGGGCAGCTGACTTCTCTTAACCTGAGGAACGAAAGGATAAACCAGGCTCTTGATACTAGCGCTGAAGGTAAATTTGCTGTGAAAATAACCACCGAAGAAGCGACCAAGGACATCTGCCGAGTGGCCTGCCAGCTGGCTTTGAAAAGAAAGGCAAATGGCGGCCTAGGGAAGGTGACCGTGTCCAGTAAATATAACGTACTTATCCAGTCAGATGAGATGTTCCGACGGATAGCTGAAGAAACGGTCGGCGAGTACCCCGGGCTCACCTTCCACCAGTTCATCATTGATAATTTTGCCCAGCAGTTAGTCCTCAACCCGAAGCAGTTTGACGTGGTGGTGATGTCCAACGAGCACGGCGATATTCTGGCCGACGGCGCGGCGGCCCTGGTGGGTGGGTTGGGTATCGTCCCCAACTCCTGCATCGGTAAGGACTACGCTTACTTCGGGTCGGTTCACGGTACGGCTCCGGATATTGTCGGCCGGGACATTATCAATCCTACGGCTATGCTCTTAGCCGGAGGATTGATGTTGGAGTATCTCGGCTTTGGGGAGGCGGCTTGTCGACTGGAGACAGCGGTGTATCGGGTTTATCGGGAAGGTAAATGCCTGACTCATGACCAGGGCGGGACGTCTTCCACCACTCGGTTCTGCCAGGCGGTCAAAGCGAATTTATAAGGCGGGTTCACGCTAGGGCGGAACGATGAAAAAAGCTTTATATTTGATTCTTTTACTGTTGTTTTTAGGCAGCCTGCTGATGGTGGGCTGTCAGTCGGTCCGGGAAACGTCAGAGCTTAATCTGTACGGTATTGACCCTATAACGCTTGACCCGGCGGTCTCCGGCGAGATGCTCTCTCACGAGTACATACTGCAAATATTTGGTGGCTTGGTCCGTCTTGACGACAGCTTGGTGCCGGTGCCGGATATTGCCGAAAGGTGGGAAGTCAGCGTGGACGGCCGGACTTACACTTTTTATCTGCGGTCGGACGTCAAGTTCCATGATGGACGGCCGGTCAAAGCGGCGGACTTTAAATACTCCTGGGATCGAGCTTGTCATCCTGATACCGGGTCGTTCACGGCGGCTACCTATCTTGGTGATATTGTCGGGGTGATGGAGGTGCTGGCCAGCCAAACCAGGGAAATCAGCGGCGTCCGGATAATTGATGATTACACCCTCCAAGTAACCATTGACGTTCCTAAGTCTTATTTCCTATCCAAGCTGACCTACCCGGTGGCTTTTGTGGTGGACGAGAATGAAGTGGTATCGGGTGGGGAGTGGTGGCGGCAACCTAACGGCACTGGCCCATTTCAGCTCAAGGAATGGGAAAAAGAAAGTCGGCTGGTTCTGGAGAAGAACGAGCTTTACTACGGGGAGACGGCTAAAGTCGGTTCAATTGCCTTTCAATTATGGGGCGGCGTACCGATGAATTTGTACGAGACTGGTGAGATCGATGTGGCGATGGTCTCACTACTTTACATTGATAAAGTCATTGACCGGGCCGGGCCATTTTACTCGGAACTTGATATAGTACCGGAGTTGAGCTTTAGCTATATTGGTTTTGATCATAACCGGCCGCCCTTCGATGACGTCAACGTGCGCCGCGCTTTCAGCCAGGCGATTGATAAGGACAAGCTGGTCTCCCTAGTGTTTAAAGATATGGTACAGCGGGCGGATGGTATCCTGCCGCCGGGTATGCCCGGGTTTAACGAAAAACTATTCGGACTGGACTATGATGTTGCCGCAGCGAAGGAGTCGTTGGCCGCTTCTCGGTACGGTAGTGTGTTAGGTCTACCGCCGATTACCATTACTACCTCCGGCTGGGGAGGATTGATATCCAACGAGCTGGAAGCGGTTATTCAAGAATGGCGGCAGAACCTTGGCGTGGAGATAGAAGTCAGGCAGCTGGAGCCATCGCGATTTATGTACCACCTCAAGCAGGAAAAAGACGAGATGTTCTATATCGGCTGGGTGGCTGATTATCCTCACCCACAGGACTTTCTGGATATCCTGTTTCATAGCGGGGTTGATAATAATTACGGCGAATACGGGAATCTCGAGGTGGATGCCCTACTGGAGCGGGCGGGCGTGGGGCTGGACAATGACTTGATCTTGGCGCTGTACCGTGAGGCGGAGCAGCAACTGGTGGTCGATGTTGCCTGTATACCTTTATGGTTCGGGCAGAACTACGTACTGGTCAAGCCTTACCTCAGCGGGTATGATCTTAACCCGATGGGTTTTGCCATGCTGAATAAGGTCGCCATCAATCCGGATTGAGTAGAGCGTGGCCTTCCTGGGCGCTGAGTTCACGCATCTTGCCTTCTGGCAGGTTGCCTAGGACGAGGTTCCCGACCCGGATGCGTTTCAGCGCCAGCACGCGGTGACTGAGGTGAGCGAACATGCGGCGAACCTGTCGTTTCCGGCCTTCGTGTAGGGTGATGCGGTAATTGAAAGGTGAGATGGCGGCTTTCTCGACCTTGGCTGGCTGGGTAAGCCCGTCGTCAAGCTGTAGTCCCCACTCCAGCCGCCGTTTTTCCCCGGTGGTGAGGCTGTCCTCGATATGTACCAGATACTCTTTTTCGTGCTCGAATCTGGGGTGGGTCAGCCGGTAGGTTAGATTGCCGTCATTAGTTACCAGCAGGAGACCGGTGCTGTCCTGGTCCAGTCGCCCCACCGGGTACAGCCTCAGGCGGCGGTATTTCTCCGGTAGGAGGTCGGTGACTTTGCGCCGCCCTCTTTCGTCGCTGACCGTGGAGACCACACCTTTCGGCTTGTGGAGCATTAGGGTAATCGCTGGCCCCGGACTGAGGTTAACTGCCCGGCCATCTATGGAGATACGGTCGGTGGCCACGTTTATTAGGTGACGGAAGTTGGTAGCAACTTCATCGTTGACCGATACTCGGTTCTGCTGGATAGCGTCGGCCATCTTTCGGCGGGAGCCGGTCCCGGCGGCGGTGAGCGCTTTGAGTAGTGGTTCTGTTTTCATATAGTACATGGCGGAGGAGGTGGGATTCGAACCCACGGTTCTCTTGCGAGAACAACGGTTTTCAAGACCGTCACCATAGACCACTCGGACACCCCTCCCAGGTAAGTACGACCAGCAATAATTATACTAGAGAAGTGAGGAGATTTCTATACCCGGTCGCCTGATAGTATTAGGAATGTGCGAAACTCGTTTCAAAGCTAATCCCCACGATTAATTGAATTTTAGAAAATAGTTTACCCCAAGCTGAGGGCTTCGGATGATAGATCTCATCTTCCCT
>NZCW01000021.1 GCA_002688435.1 Dehalococcoidales bacterium | reverse complement strand
TACCTTTGACACAACAATTGCCCGAAAATTTCTCATAAGTCGGCGTACTATCGACGTCATCGCAGGGTTATGTATACTTATGCCTTCAAGCTCGGGGATTACTGCTACTCTCTTCCCCTCTCCCGCTTGTGGTGTCGTCAATGATAATCCGTAGTAAGGAGTAGTGCTCTGTTCCTGTATTGTCTGCTCTTCAAAATTAACAAACTGAACAGATGTTTTCCACTTGACCTGCCCCCATTAGTTGTACCACATCTCAAGTTAGAGTTACCGGCATAAGAACTGGCATTATCGCTTCAGGAGCCGGTGGTCTATAACGTAAAGCACTATGTGGTCGAACATGATTATATTCCCACCGCCACTGCTCAATCAATATCTTAGCCTCAATCAATGTGGTAAATATCTCCCGGTTGAGCAGTTCATCTCTTAACTTGCCATTGAATGACTCTATATATCCGTTCTCCCATGGGCTGCCCGGCTCGATGAAGAGAGTCTTTACCCCAAGCTCCGTAAGCCAGTCACGAATCTTCTTTGCCGTAAACTCAGGACCATTGTCTGACCGGATATGCTTTGGAACACCCCGAAGGAGAAACAACTCATATAGTTGGTCGATTACATCCTGTGAGTTAATGTGACGATCCACCTTCATAGCCAGACATTCCCTTGAGTATTCATCAAGGATGGTGAGTATCCGAAATGACCTGCCGTCAGACGTCCTTGTCATCACGAAGTCATAGCTCCAGACATGATCCTTGCATTCTGGTCTTAGTCTGATACACGACCCGTCATTAAGCCATAGACGTCTTCTTTTTGGCTGCTTCTGCGGTACCTTCAACCCTTCCCGCTTCCAAATACGTTCAATCTTCTTGTGATTCACTTGCCATTCCTCTTCTTTCAACAATGCTGTTATTCTGCGATAGCCATACCTACCATATTGAGTCGCCAATGCAATGATGCGAGCCGCCAGCCTTTCCTCCTCATCCACTATTTGTGGCGCATAACGTTGTGTCATCCTGGCCTGACCAACTACCGTACACGCCCGCCTCTCCGAAACGCCTAGCTTCTCCTGTGCCCGTATGATTGCTGTGCGTCTCTTCGTCGGGCTTAGTAGTTTCCCCGCGTAACCTCCTTTAAGATGGCATTGTCCAGGGAGATGTCAGCTACTAACTTCTTCAGACGAGAGTTCTCTTTCTCCAAGCTCTTGAGCTTCTTCGCCTGCTCAAGTCTTAAACCACCGTATTCCTTGCGCCAGCGGTAATATGTTTGCTCCGTGACTCCTATCTTCCTGCTAGCTTCCCCTATAGTGGCTCCCTGGCTAAGCAGGACCTCGGCTTGCCTCAGTTTATTGATAATCTGTTCCGGTGTGTAACTTTTCCTTACCATCTAAGTCCCCCCTTTTCGCTGGTTTCGTTTTTCTAACATTATAACTGGTACAGTTTTTGGGGGGCACGTCATCCCTATATTAAGATTCCAAATGATTTATTTGAACGATTGAAGTACGTGGACGCAAAAGGTATTAAGATAGTGATTATTTGTAGAGAAAGGGATTTAAAACCCGACGTCAGAAATGAACTTAAACAATTAAGAAACTTAGACCTTCGCTATGATGAAGACTTACATGCTAAGTGTTTCTACAACGAAGAATCCATGGTAATAACCTCTTTAAACTTACATGAGCATTCCCAACAACATAAATAGAGAGATGGGGATTCTACTCAGTTTAAAAGAAGACTCTAACGTTTTTAGAGAGGCTCTTAGTGAAGCGGCATTCATAGGTAGCAGAGCCAAAAAAGATAGTACTATAAGTAGATTTATTAAGGAGACTGCTAAAGAGGCAAAGTCAGTATTGAATTTATCAGCCAAAGAGAGTGCAAGGAAAACCAGTATACCTAGTAGAACTAAGAATCAAGGCCATTGTATAAGGTGTGGAAAAAGTATAACTTATGACTTATATGCACCGTATTGTCCCGACTGTTATAGAGTTTGGAATAAATATAAAGATCCTGATTATGAAGAAAAATACTGCCACTGGTGTAACAAACCAGTACCGACTACGATAGAATACCCTTTATGCCGTTCCTGTTACACAAAATATCGTCGAGGTTAGCATCTACTGTCCAGCCTCTGGAGTGAAGTGCTGAGTTTATGAGTTTTGCTCTTGTATCTGCTTCATTTAGTGCCATGGTATTGCTACCCTATTCAGGTGAAGCGCACCGACCAAGTAGGTAGACCTGATATAGAGAACTTTGAAGTGGCTATGAAACGGGATGGTAGACCAAGAGGTATTTTTGTGGGCTTTGACTTCAGCCGTGATGCTGAAAAGGAAATAAGGCGTGTTGAAAGGGAAGAGGGATTGGAAATAGAGCCCATCCTGGTCAATGCCATACTTGAGAAGGAAATGAACGGATGGCTAAAGTAGTGCTATCAACCACGATTGAACTTAATCCTAACATTGGAGTCCTAACATATACCCTCATGTTTGAATTCGATGTGGTTGATGGTAGATAATATGTGCGTCAAGATAAATTATGGGGAGATGTTAAATGACGATTCGGCGTATTGGGCCGTTGAAAACAGGTCCTGAATTCAAAGCGTATCTGAATGAAATAGGCGTGTCTTTGCCTTTTGATGCGGCAATGCAAACGGGCGCAGACGCACCACTGGCGCAGCCTTATGTGTTTAGGGATAAGGTTATTGGGAACCGTTTTGCTGTGTTGCCACTTGAAGGGTGGGATGGTACCCTTGATGGACGCCCGACTGATTTAACGCGGCGACGCTGGGAACGCTTTGGCCTGAGCGGGGCCAAGATGATATGGGGAGGAGAAGCCGCTGCGGTTCGACCGGATGGTCGGGGTAACCCGAAACAGTTGATGATCCTTAAAGAAACGGTTGGGGAAATAGCCGGGTTACGTGAGATATTGGTAGATACCCATATTAAGCACTTCGGCACGAGCGATGATTTGTTCATAGGATTGCAGTTGACCCATTCTGGCCGTTTCTCGCGTCCCGATAGGGATAAAGGGCTAGAGCCGAAGATTTTATACCACCACCCGATACTGGATAAGAAATTCGGACTGACTCCGGATACGCCGGTTATGACCGATGCAGAGATAAGCTCTCTAGTCGATGATTTTATTCAGGCCTCGGTGCTGGCTAAGTCGGCTGGCTTCGACTTTGTCGACATTAAGCACTGTCATGGTTACTTGGGTCACGAGTTTCTCAGTGCAGTGGACAGGCCAGGTAGGTACGGATGCAGCCTAAAAAACAGGACCAGGTTCCTACGGGAAATTGTCGAGGGAATTCGTACTGAAGCACCCGGGCTTCATGTTGGAGTCCGGGTAAGCATATTTGACTTCATCCCTTTTCAACGTGGTAGAGATGGGCGTGGCGAGCCGGTGCCTTTTAATAAATATCGTCCTGCGGAGACCAGGGCTTCCCGTTATGCCTTCGGGAGCGATGAATCCGGGCTAGATATCGACCTGGCGGAACCGCTGGCGCTGCTCGATTTACTGACGGAGCTGGGAATCAAACTCATCTGTATTTCGGCAGGTAACCCTTATCATAATCCGCATATACAGAGACCCGCTTTGTTCCCCCCTTCGGACGGGTATCTTCCTCCTGAAGACCCGCTGGCTGGTGTCGCCCGTTTAATAGATATTGGCGCCGGGTTAAAGCAGAAACGGCCCTCCCTTGTTTTTGTGGGCAGCGGTTACTCATATCTGCAAGAATGGCTGCCTAATGTTGCCCAGAACGTGGTTCGTACCGGCCAGACAGACTTCGTCGGTCTGGGGCGAATGCTCTTGAGTTATCCTGAAATGCCGACCGATATACTGGAAGATCGGCCGCTGCAACGACGGAAAATTTGTCGGACTTTTAGTGACTGCACCACTGCTCCCCGGCATGGGATGGTCTCCGGCTGTTACCAACTGGACGATTTCTATAAGAATCGACCGGAGTTTGAAGAGCTGCAAAAGATAAAAGCAAAAATTAGCCAAGCGTGAGTACGAAAGCTTTGGCAATTACGAGTTTGACGGAATACGGTATAATAGTCGGTGAAGCGTGATCTGGTATTTCGGGAGAAGGTTAAAGTTCTATTGGGCAGGTAGATAAGTTAACTGATGCGAAAGGTGGCACTGGTAACCGGAGGAAGCCGTGGCATCGGCTTGGGTATTTCCCAATGCCTGGCTGGCGATGGGCATAACCTTGTTATTTGCGGCCGGCGGCCGGAGGCGCAGGTTCGCGATGTGCTGTCGGTACTGCGTAAATCTAATGTTGAAGTGCTCTATATCCCGGTAGATGTTGCCAGCCGGGATGACCGTTCCCGCCTGCTTGAGAAAATCAGACAGCATTTTGGCCGCCTGAACGTGCTGGTGAACAACGCCGGTATGGCACCAGAAAATCGTGCCGATGTTTTGGAAGCCACTGAAGAGAGTTTCGACCGCGTGATGGCAGTAAACCTGAAGGGGCCCTATTTTCTGACGCAAGCCGCAGCCAAGTGGATGCTAAAGCAGAAGCAAGCCAGCTTAGACTACGAGGGGTGTGTTATCAATATCTCGTCCATTTCCGCAACCGTTGCCTCGCCCAGTCGCGGCGACTACTGTATCTCAAAGGCCGGACTCAGTATGGCCACTAGGTTATGGGCGGCACGGCTGGGAGAATTTGGTATTCCGGTCTACGAAGTGCGCCCCGGGATAGTGATGACAGATATGACCGCGGCCGTTAAGGAGCGGTACGATAAATTGATTGCCGAAGGGTTGACCGTACAAGGGCGCTGGGGCTTACCTGGAGATATTGGCCAAGCAGTGGCTGTGCTGGTGCGCGGCGACCTGGCGTATTCTACGGGCCAAGTTATCATGGTCGATGGCGGGCTTACGGTACATAGGCTATAACCCGTCTTGCCCTACTATTGTAGATAGCAATTTATTAAGAGCTTCTAATCATGCGCGAAGATACCATAGCTGTTACCAATGCTAATATACCGTTAACCTGGGTTCACACCCTCGTCGTCGGTAGTGGCGCTGCCGGTCTGAATGCCGCCGTGCAACTGCGTGTCAATGGCATGGAAGATATCCTCATCATCACGGAAGGTTTACAGATGGGCACTTCCATAAATACCGGCAGCGACAAGCAGACGTATTATAAGCTGGGATTATGCGGTGATGACGCTGATTCTCCGGTGGCCATGGCCGGGATATATTACGGTGGTGGTGGGATGCACGGCGATATAGCGCTAGTTGAAACCAGCCAGTCCGTGCGTGCTTTCATGCACTTGGTCAATCTGGGTATGCCGTTTCCCCGTGATGAGTGCGGGCAGTTCTTTGGCTACCAGACGGACAACGATTCCCGTCCCCGGGCTACTTCGGTTGGTCCGTATACCTCCCGTGAAATGTGCCGCGTGCTCCTGAGGCGCGTTAGAGAACTAGGTATAAAGATAAGTGAAAGGGAAAACGTCGTCCAGTTGTTGACCGATGGGGAGGATGACCGTAAACGCGCGGTTGGTGCCATCGTTATAAAGGAGGACGGTAGCCTAGCCGCGTACGGGGCGGAAAATATAGTCTTCGCCGCTGGCGGTCCCGGCGGCCTGTACAAAACCAGCGTCTATCCGGCGGTGCATACCGGGGCTATAGGCCTAGCGCTGATGGCAGGGGCAAAAGCACAGAACCTGCCTGAATCGCAATACGGACTAGCATCGACCAAGTTCCGCTGGAATGTATCCGGTACCTATATGCAGGCCATCCCACGATTCCTAAGTACCACTGCCAATGGCCGGAGCGAAGAACGCGAGTTTATGGGTGATTATCTTTCTTCGGCCGGCGAGATGTGCTCGCTTATCTTTCTGAAAGGTTATGAGTGGCCTTTTGATGCGCGCCGGGTGATTGACGGGTCTTCACTGATTGATATCTTGGTTTACCTTGAGACTGTCATTAAGGGGCGGCGCGTGTTTCTTGATTATCGGCATAACCCCGTAGGTTTTTCCTTGGCTAGCTTAAGTAAAGAGGCTTACGAATACCTTTTTAAATCGAATGCCCTGTTGCACACCCCAATCGAGCGTTTGCGTCGGATGAACCCTGAAGCGATTAAGCTATTCCAGAACCATGGCATAGACATCACTAAAGATCCGCTGGAAATTGCCGTGTGCGCCCAGCATAATAACGGCGGTCTGGTGGGTAACATCTGGTGGGAATCGACCAATATCAAACATCTTTTCCCGGTTGGTGAGGTCAATGGCTCGCATGGTATCTACCGTCCTGGCGGCTCGGCATTGAACTCCGGACAGGTGGCCGGGTTTCGAGTCGCCGAGTATATCGCCAATCGCTACGGCGATTGGACGGTGGTAAAATCTGATGTGAAAAACTCCGTTAAGAGTGCCGTAAATTATATCGGGGGTTGGATTGAAAAATGCGCTGGCGCTAGGCGATCCTGGCAGGAGAACCGGAGAGAGTTTCAGGAACGCATGACTCTAGCCGGGGCCAATATTCGTTCTTCGGCGGTAATCTCCAAGGCGGTCAGCGAGGCATGGGCACAGTGGCGTCATTTAGAAGTATCAGGCTGTGCCTTTAGTTCCCCTGTGGAAAAAGTCGAGGCGCTGCGTAACCGTCATTTGTGCTTTGCCCATGCGGTGTATCTGGAGTCCATCCTGTTCGAAGTACAGAGTAGCGTGGGCAGCCGAGGCTCTTCGATTGCGCTGGATGGAAAAGGTATGCCGATACATGCCAGACTGGGTGAGGAGTGGTCTATGGTGCCCGAGAATATCGAATTTCGCGAGTGTGTGCTGGAGACGGTAGCCGCGCCAGAGGAAAAAGTTCAGCATGAGTGGGTGCCCAGGCGACCTGTTCCTCAGGAGAAGACGTGGTTCGAGACCGGATGGGCACATTTCCGGGACGGCAAGATATACGATTAGTGACGGTTTTTCCAAAGCTACGGGAAGAGGCCTAGGCCTGAGGTAATACCCAGTAATCCAGCACAGGTGACGATAGCTACGGGAAAGCCCTTGAAGAAGCGGGTATTCACCCTTTGAAACATGACTATTCCCAAGAGGGTATACTACCTAAGGTGCTCTCCGGAGGCGCGCGTAGCGTCGATATATGGGGAAGAGGTAAGGCGGGATACTAGCCGTATACCGCTGATTGGTGGGCTAGGTAGTCTCATTGAGGATGCCCGGCCTCAGAGTAATCTGGTCTCTTTTAACCCAATCTGTCTATTACCAGCGTCATGATTATCGTGTTATACTTATAGTTAGGTGGCAGTCTGGTTTCCGTTTCCACGGAGTGAAATGACAATGAAAAAAATGATGGTCAAGTGTGCGGTGGCTATCCTGACGGTTTCTCTGGTAGTGATCCCTTTCGCCTGTAAGAAGGCCGCCGAATTTGAAGTGAGCTCCCTGACGATGACGCCCTCCGAGGTGTTCGCCGGTGAGGCAGTTACCGTTGCGGTGGACGTGAAAAACGTGGGTGAGGGTGGGGGTATCTATCCGCTAACGCTCACAGTGGATGGGGAAGCACTGGAAACTAGGGAAGTAGAACTGTCGGGTGGAGAGGAAGAGGTGATCAGCTTTACTCTGGTGAAGGAAGCGGCCGGGACATATCAGCTGGAGGTTGGCGGCTTAAGCCGGATGCTGCAAGTCCGGCGCCCGGCGCAATTTGAGGTAAGCTCCCTAGTGGTGGCGCCCTCGACGGTGCTGGTTGGTGAGGCGGTTACTGTTGCGGTGGATGTGAAAAACATGGGTGAAGGTGAGGGTATCTATCCGCTAACGCTCACAGTGGACGGGGAAGAACTGGACATCAGGGAAGTAGAACTGTCAGGTGGAGAGGAAGAGACGGTTAGTTTTACCTTCGTGAAAGATGTGGCGGGCACATATGAGCTGGAAGTTACTGGTTTAAGCCAGACGCTAAAAGTTCTGCGTCCGGCGCAGTTCGAGATAAGTGCCCTGAGCGTCATACCGGAGGAAGTCGGGCCCGGGGAGCTGGTCATCGTCATGGCCGATGTGGCCAACACCGGTGAAGTGGAAGGTACCTACACGGCACGCCTTGAACTCGGTAGTGTCGCGGTAGCCAGCCAGGAGATCTGGATAGACGCCGGGATGACCCGGGCGGTGACTTTTGAGGTGGTGGAAGATGAGGCAGGCCGCTATGAGGTGGGGATTGGCGGACAGAGCCAGGTGCTTATGGTAAAGGAAGGCCTGTACCGCAATAGTACTTATGGCTTTTCTCTCAATTACCCGCTTTCTTGGGTATTAACGGAGACCGGGGAGCGGTCTCCTATTATTGAGATAAAGGGACCTGGCGAGATACCAGTAACACGAGTCTACCTGGGTTATCTCTCGGAACCGATGTCCTACCAGGAATACGGTCGCGTGTTTAGTGATTACCTCAGAGGGTTACCTGGTTCCCAGGTGGTCTCCGAAGGAGAAACCACTCTGGCCAACGCTACCCCGGCCTACGAAGTAATTTACATTCTACCCACGGATGACTATAGCGTCAAGGGGAAATACACCTGCGTCATACGCGGGGCGCAGGTCTTTGAATTCCTGTCGTTTTGTCCCGAAGGGGACTATGGTGCCAATCAAGTGCCCATAGATGGTTTCATGGCCAGCTTTCACCTTGAGGAACCACGTCCCTACGGCGTCTCCCGCGGAGAATCACTAACCATGTGGGATACCGGTCCCCTGACTCTGGACCCGGCGCTGGTGCGTGAGGTGGGGTCAGCGAGGTATGTCAGGGAAATATTCAGCGGTCTGGTCACCCTGGATAAAGACCTGCAGGTAATCCCCGATATTGCAGGAAGGTGGGAAATAAGTCTGGACGGCACGACCTACACCTTCTACCTGCGGAAAGGAGTGCGGTTCCACGATGGCCGGGAAGTTACAGCGGGTGACTTCAAATATTCCTGGGAGCGCGCCGGCGACCCCGATACTGAGTCACCAACGGCGGAGACCTATCTCGGTGATATCGTTGGCGTCAGAGAGATGCTGGATGGCGAGTCAGCGGAGATAAATGGGGTAAAGGTTATCGATGACTACACCCTGCAGGTGACCATTGACGCTCCCAAGGCTTATTTCCTGGCGAAACTTACCCACTCACCGGCCTTTGTCGTTGACCGGATGAATGTGTCCTCAGATGAGGAGTGGTGGCGGAATCCCAACGGGGCGGGCCCTTTCCGGCTGAGAAAGTGGCAGGCAGACGATCTTATCATACTGGAGCAGAACGATATTTATTACCTGGAACCGGCGCAGGTTAAATATGCTGTCTTCCGGCTGTGGGGCGGGATGCCGATGCAGATGTATGAAACGGGCGAGACCGATATTACGACGGTCTATCTGGATGATATAGAGCGGGTGCTTGATCCCAGTAATCCGCTTAACCAGGAGCTGATTACCACTCCTGAGCTCAGTCTTTTTTACATCGGCTTTAACGCCACCCAACCGCCTTTCGATGACCCAAAGGTGCGTCAGGCATTCAGCCACGCTATAGATAAACAGAAAATAATTGAGGTAGTGTTCAAGAGCATAGTCGAGCAGGCAGATGGTATTCTGCCACCAGGCATGCCTGGCTATGATGAGAACCTGGCGGGACTGGGCTTTGATGTGGAACGGGCGGTAGAATTAATACGGCAATCAAAGTACAGAGATGTGGCCAACCTGCCCCAGATTACCTTTACCACCTCCGGCCTGGGCGATATCTCAGACCTGAACGCGGCACTGATAAATATGTGGCGGGAAAACTTGGGCGTTGAGGTGCAGGTCAGGCAGCTGGAGCCAGACCGGTACTTTCAGGAGATTAAGAAAGAAAAAGACGAGCTGTACCAGTCTGGCTGGATAGCTGACTACCCCGACCCGGAAAACTTCCTGGATATCCTGTTTCACAGCGGGAACGAAGAGAACAGCGGGGAGTACAGTAATCCCGAGGTGGACGCCTTACTGGAGCAGGCTAGGGTGGAGCCGGATATCGGCGCCCGGATGGAGCTATACCGGGAAATCGAGCAGATGCTGGTCAGCGATGCTGCCTGCCTGCCGTTATACTTCGATGTGAGTTACATGCTGGCTAAGTCCTACGTCGAGGACTTTGTGGTTACGCCGGTGGGAGTCCTCACGTTAAAAGGTGCCTCAGTCAAGAGGACGCCTAGGGTGGCGGGCGGTGGCATCGAAGTGCTGGCCACGCCGGTCGATGCCAAGTTTCCCGAAGCCCTCACCTTTAACCTAGAGGCAAGGAGCGCCGTCGATATCGACAGTATTATTCTCCAGTACAAGATAGATAAAATTAGCCACGCCGCGCTGGTGAGCGAGGCCCGGCCCGAGTTCGTCCCGGCGCCGGAGGTGAAGGTGGCCTGGACTTGGGACCTGAGAAAGGAAGTCAGACTTCCTCCGGGGGCGGACATTGAGTACCGGTGGCTGATGGAGGACACTACCGGGGAACGGCACGAGACTGATTGGAATACCGTCAGGTTTGACGACGACCTTTATCTCTGGCAGAGCCTGACGGGTGATAATCTGAGCCTGTTCTGGTACTCTGGAGACCAAGTCTTCTCCCAGGAACTGATGGAGGCCGCCCAAGAGGCGCTGAACAGGCTGGCGACTAGTATCGGAGCTTACCTGGAACGACCGATCCGGATTTATATCTACGCCAGCTATAATGACCTGCGTGGGGCCATGGTGTATTCCCAAGAGTGGACTGGTGGTGTCGCCTTTACGGAATACGGTATTGTGGCCATCGGTATTGCCGAGGATAACCTGGCCTGGGGGAAGAGGGCGGTCGCGCACGAGTTGGCGCACTTGGTGACCTTCCAGATGACCTTCAACCCGTATGGTGACCTGCCCGGCTGGCTGGACGAAGGATTGTCAATGTACGCCGAGGGTACCCTAGGGGCCGGCGAGCAGGCGTTATTGGACCAGGCGGTCTCGAACGATAACCTCGTCTCGGTACGGAGCCTGAGTGGTAGCTTCCCAGCCCGGGGTGAGGAGGTTAATCTCTACTACGCCGAGAGCTACAGCTTGGTTGACTTTCTTATTCGTGAATACGGTAAGGAACGGATGCAGCAATTACTGAGTGTCTTTAAAGAGGGCCGCGCTTACGATAGCGCCCTACTGGAGGTCTATGGCTTTGACACGGACGGTCTTGATACTCTGTGGCGGCAGAGTCTGGAATTGGGGCCGAGGCCGTTATCGGCGCTTCCCGGCCAAGATTTAAGGCGATTAACCGCCTAGGCGACCGGCGCGGCGCGCCAACCGCCCGTTTCCAGAGGGATGTCTAAAATGACAGTGGGTACCGGCCGTATTCCCTTATCGTTTCCACCATAGCCACGTAGTTCCGGGCTTGACTCTGGGATGTAGGAATTACTGGACATGCAGATAAGGCCCCGGTTAAGGACTTCGCTGGCGGGAACACCGTCACTAAAGGCTTTCTCCGTTAGTTGAAAGACGGTATCGTTATCACCTATAATTACCGCTTGGCTTATTTCAGCGAAATTAACCACGTTTCCTCCCTCCGGTCGATTTACCGGAGGGCCTCGCGAAATTTTTGCAGTCGGGACTGAAATTGCGGCTTATCCCAGACCTCCCGGTTAATCAGTTTCTGCGGGATTTCGCCGCAGATAATCTGGGAAACCTGCCTGGAGATTTCCTGCCACATGGTGGTGAAGAACTCATCGGTAAGGCATAAAGCGTGGGGGGTGACGATGACATTTTCCAGCGTGAGTAGAGGATTGTCGGGAGGTGTCGGCTCCTGCTGAAATACGTCCAGTCCCGCTCCCTGTATCACCCCGTCCTGTAGGGCTTTTATCAGCGCCGCCTCGTCCACTATAGGCCCGCGAGCCGTGTTTATCAGAAAGGCGGTTTTCTTCATCTGGTGCAGTTCTTTTTTCCCGATTAAGCCGCGGGTCTGCTCGTTCAGCGGGCAGCTGATATTCAGGAAGTCGGATTCGGCCAGTACCGTGTTCATGTCCACTAATTCCACGCCGACATCGGCCACGTCTTCCGGCTTCGAATACGGGTCACAGGCAATGGGTTTTATGCCGAAGGGCTGGGCCAGTTTAAACATCTCGTGGCCGATGTTCCCTACGCCTATCGACCCCAGCGTCTTGCCGGTCAGGCCGACGCCGTGATATTGATCTCTTTCCGCCCACCGTCCCTGGCGAGTCAGCTTATCCTTGATGCGGAGGTGGGTGCTTAATGTCAGGATAAAAGTCAGGATGGCGACGGCCATTGGGCGGCGGACCGCTGGGGGAACGGTACACAGCAGTACGTCGGCATCATTGAGGGCGGGGACATCAACGTAATCATAGCCCACACCACCGCGTAGGAGGGCTATCAGCTGGTTGTTTCCGGCGAGGGAGCGCGCCGTCCACTTCGGGACGAAACCGACGGCGATGTCAAAGCCCCGTACTTGCTCTGGGGTAACCTCGGGGGAAAGTGAGGGTAACATGTCGTACTCTACGCCGGGTATTTCCTCCAGAAACTTTGGTCCGGGCCCGGGGCCGGTCGGGTTTCCGTTCTGGTCAAAAAGGTCTCTGGTAATGCCGACTCTGGCTTTTCTACCCATGTTGTTTTTCTCCTTCTGGTTGTTTGGTTTTGATGATAACTAAATTATAGCACAATTAGGGACACCGTTACCGAAAACAGGCTTGGCGTCTAAGGGCTAAATCAGAGCGGCCTCAGTCTTTCCGCAGACTCTCCGGCGTTAGCTGGTAATAGTCGTTCTGGCAAGGGGCGCCCTCGCTGATGTAGATGGTTCGCTCTTCAAGGTCCATTATCATGGAAAACAGAGTAGCCCACTGCTGGATTCCCTCGGCCCGATCGTCCGGGTGGCGGCAGATGGACTGGGGATAGCTGAAATGGTCTCGGAGCACACGCTGGAAACTGTTGACATCAATATTACCCTTGTCCGGCTCCAGAAGCTGCCGGGCGCGGTGGCAGCGGTAAACAGTGTCCGGGTACAGGGACTTGATAATATCGGTCAGGTCTTCCCGGTTGGTGAGGGTGAGAAAGTGATTGCTGTGGGTAAGGATACCACCCTCAGGGTACAGGAGGCCGATATCCACCGGAGAGACCTCTAGGTCAATGGCCTCACCATCTTGGTGGGCGATGAAGAAGTTCCCCGAGACCGTGGGCTTGGTGCTTAGGACGGCCTTTAATGCCTGGCTGAAGTTTTCGGCATTGAGGATACCCCGCATCATAATGAGGTGGGGCGGCGCCTTGGACTCAAATCTGTCCTGACTTGATGCCATCCCGTTGAAGCAGGCCCCCACCCCTGCCGAGTTCATACCTCGGTGGGCAAGATTACCGGCTTCCGGCTGGGTAATGAGGTTTGGTCGGCCAGTCTGGGCTACTTCTAGGATCACGTTAAAGCCCTGGAAACGGGGCAGCCAGTCCCAGTTCTGCCCTAGGAGGGTATGTCCGTCTTTGGTCACCTGAGGCAGGGTGGCTACGGAAGTGCAGCCGCCGTTCCCGGCGGAGGAGATAAGGCCCCGCGCTAGGTTAATCTCGTACCGGGCATTCACGGCGACGATTTCTTCTAGAGAAAGGTCGGCTCCCATGGCCACCCCCTCCAGCTCCTCCAGGATACCGGCGTCATATTCGCCGATGATCGGTACCAGGTCCCGGCACTGCTTTAGGATTTCGGGGCGCCCGATCCTCCAAAGGGTGTGCCACATCTCGAAATAAATGTCCACGTTCCGGCGGATAAGCTCCCGGGCCAGGGTGCCATACTGCTGGCCGCAGTCGAAAGGTTTACCTTTAACCGAAATCACTGGTAACCGTGGTGAAGCCATCTATCATCTCCTGGTTGGCTCATCGTAAATCTGGAGCAATATGTCGGCTTAACTTTCTGGTGGTGAGCTCTTTCATCCAGAATACACCGCTCTCGCGCCTGCGTCAAGTTCGCACGGGACGGTTTTCTTGACAAAAGTAGGCTAACTACGTAGAGTATTCATTACTGGATTACACCGACGTGATTGGTGGGACACGTGGCGAGAATATCGTCATATAAATTTAGTATTTTGTCCGGGATGTGGCTATAATAGCTGCAGGAAGAAGGGCAATTAGCCTCAGGTTTCCGTGCCGGCAAGGTAAGCTACAGATTAGCTGATTTTCTAATCGGAAAGGAAGGGACAAAAACATGACATATGGTAATGGCCAATACACTTACGAACTGGTAGACGGGTGGGCCAAACTTCCCGGCGAGTGGACCTTTAAAGATGTCTGTAGTGTTACCACGGATGCGCAGGACCGGGTATATTTATTGAACAGGGGCGAGCACCCGGTAGCCGTCTTCGACCGTGAGGGTAACTTTCTGTATTCTTGGGGAGAAGACCTCTTCGCGCGGGCTCACGGCAGTGGTATGGGCCGGGACGGCTCTATTTACTGTACCGATGACATACTCCATGTCGTCTATAAATTCACCCTGGAAGGAAAGCTGCTCCAGACACTGGGTAACAAGAGGCAGCCTTCGGATACCGGTTATGCTGCGGATCACACCGATTTTTTCTGGAGTTTGACGACGATAGCGCGAGGTGCTCCGCCGTTCAATCGACCGACCGGCGTGGCGGTAGCTGGCTCCGGGGTAATCTATGTCTCCGATGGCTACGGTAACGCGCGGGTGCATAAGTTCTCCCCCGAAGGAGAACTGCTTCTGTCCTGGGGTGAACCGGGCTATGAGCCGGGTCATTTCCGGCTGCCCCACGATATCTGGGTGGACCGGCAGGAACGGGTATGGGTTCCGGACCGGGAGAACAGCCGAATTCAGGTTTTTAGCGCCCAAGGCGAATTCTTGGCCCAATGGGAGGACTTTATTCGGCCGACCGACCTGTTCATTGATGAGGAGGGTACGGTGTATGTCTGTGAGCTGTGTGAACGGGTGAGTATATTCAACAGTGATGGCCAACTGCTGGCACGCTGGGGTAACGGGGCGGGAAAAGACATGGCCAAAACCCTGTTTATCGCCCCGCATACTATCGCCGTTGACTCACGGGGTGACGTCTATGTTGGTGAAGTCTCCTACACCGGTAATGGAATTGACCGTGGCGCCAGAACCGTGCAGAAGTTCGCTCGGAAAACCTAGACAGGAGGATGAACGGTCGGGTGAGTAGATATCCCGGATGCGTCCAACCTGCCTTTAGGGAAAGAGATAATTTATCAGGAGGTTACCGATAAAAATTACTGATTTACGTGTCCTGCGGATGCAGGGCGGGATTGCCAACTGGACCTTCGTTAAAATCTATACCGATAGCGATGTTACCGGCGTCGGGGAAGCCAGTCTGGAGCGCTTCGATGAAGCAGTGGTCAAGGTGTTGGAGGAATTCAAAGACTTTCTGGTAGGTAAGGACCCTTTCCAGGTAGAATACCTCTGGACCGCCCTGTATAAGTCGACTTTCTGGTATGGGCAACTCATCGTCCTGACCGCCCTGAGCGGCGTGGAGCAAGCGCTATGGGATATCAAAGGAAAAGCGCTGGGCGTACCGGTCTACGAATTCCTGGGCGGTAAACTGCGGGATAAGGTAAGGGCTTACGCCAATGCTTGGGCTTTCCAAGGGCCACCCACCCTGATGACGGCCAAAGATACCCCGGAGGCGGTGGCTCGGAACGCGCAGGAGATGGTGGCCAAAGGCTTTACCGCCATGAAGTGGGACCCTTTCCGGGAAGGCGGGCAGGTCATTCCCAAGACCGAGGAGGAGTTTGCCGTGGAATGCGTTAAAACGGTGCGGGAGGCGGTGGGTCCTTCCATCGACCTGCTGATTGAATGCCACGGCCGTTTTAATATGTGGAGCGCCATCCGTATGGCCCGGAAACTGGAGCCGTTTGACCCCTTTTTCTATGAGGAACCCGTCCCGCCGGATAATATCGATGCCATGGCCGAGGTGCAACGGGCCATTAATCTGCCGGTAGCCACCGGGGAACGCCTTTATACCCGCTGGGACTTCCGTCCTCTCTTGGAAAAGCAGGCGGCCCGTATCATTCAGCCGGACATCTGTCACTGCGGTGGTATCTTGGAACTGAAAAAGATAGCCGCCATGGCCGAGACTTGCTATGTGGCCGTGCAACCCCATAACCCCAACGGTCCTATCGGCACGCTGGCCAGCCTGCATCTGGACGCCAGTATCCCCAATGTTATCTTTCAGGAATTCTTCGTTCCCTACTTGGAAGAGTATAACGAGATTATCACTGAGCCGATTAAATACCAAGACGGCTATCTGGAGATTCCTACCAGTCCTGGTCTGGGCACCGACATCCGCGAGGAGGTCATCCGCCGACGGCCGCCGCAACCCCAACCCTACCTGGCTACCTGGACCGGTTCTTACTGGTAGGGAGGCTCGGTTAATAAAACAGGGGTAGGATGAGGCGGCCTGCTCTTGATATCTTTATTGCGGCTTCAGGCGGGGTAAAATGCCCGGCGCGAGATGGCTACCGACTTATCCTCAGGCTGCCGCTGCCGGCAATCAGCTTTTCCACTTCTTCCAGGGTAGACCAGTTAAAGTCGGTTGGGCAGGTGTGTTTCAGGGCGGAAAAGGCCACGCCGTACTGCAGTGCCCGCTGGATGTCCTTATCATCGTGAAGATAAGAGTACATAAAGCCGCCGACGAAAGAGTCTCCAGCGCCGACGCGGTCGACTATCTCTAATTCATAGGTCCGGTCTTGGTAAAACTTACCTTGGTGGTAGGCAATCGCCGTCCAGTTATTCCGCCACACGGTGATATTCTCCCGGAGAGTGATAGCCACCACCTTGAAGTTGAAGCGCTCGGCTAGTTTCTGCGCTACCTCTTTGTAGTCCTTACCTTTTATCTGAAAGACAGTGGCGGTATCTTCCTCGGTGGTACACAGGATATCAATGTACTCCATTAAAGGAGTGAGGGTCTTCATCGCCTGCTCCGGCTTCCAGAGGCGGGCCCGGTAATTGAGGTCGAAGCTGACCGTAAGGTTGGCTTTACGTGCTTGGGCCAGGGCTTCCCGGGTGGTCTCGGCAGCGCTGCTGCTCAGTGCCGGGGTAATCCCGGTGACGTGAAAAGCCTTGGTCTGGGCGAACAGGCCGGCCCAGTCAACCATACCCGGCTGTATCTTGGAGATGGCCGAGTTAACCCGGTCATAGAGGACGCTGCTGGGACGAGGGAGTGCGCCGAACTCGACAAAATAGATACCGAGTCGGTCCTCATCCGACCAGACAATATGTGAAGTGTCAACTCCCTGTTGCCGCGCCCCGTTTTGCGTCATCCAGCCCAGGGCATTACGGGGCAGGCGGGTGACATAAGCGGTCTTCAGTCCCAGCCTGCTTGCCGCCACCGCTACGTTAAGCTCGGCCCCACCGATACTGGCATCAAGGCTGGTCGTCTGTTCCAGTCGCTGGTAGTGTGGCGGCGCCAGTCTCAGCATTACTTCTCCGAATCCAACTAGGTCGAACATTATTTACCTGCTTTGAGCTTTTTTCGTACTTCTTTAATCCGGGCGATGTAATCTTTCGCCTTTTGCTCGAGGATACCATAATCACCTTTGGCTAGGGTTTCTTGGGTCAGGTCGCCACCTACCGCCACGGCTACGGCTCCGGCCTCAAACCATTCCGCCACGTTATCTAGGCTGATGCCCCCGGTGGGAATCATCATGACCTGTGGTAGAGGTTCTCTTATCGCTTTGATAATACTGGGGCCAAAGAGTCCGGCGGGAAATATTTTTACGGCATCGGCCCCGCTCTCCAGGACTTCGACTACCTCTTTGACGCTCATCGCGCCGGGTATGCAGACCTTACGGTAGCGATGGCACATCTGGACCGTTGCCAGGTCAAAGTGGGGACTGATGATATATTCGGCTCCGGAGAGAATGGCCAGACGGGCGGTCTCCGGGTCCAGGACGGTACCGGCGCCGACCAGTATTTCCCCGTTGCAGTATCTGGAGGCTAGGTCGCGGATGACATCCAGAGCCCTGGGGACGGTCATGGTTATTTCAATGGCGGTAATTCCGCCCCGGCGGGCGGCCTCGGCCAAGTTGTAGCCCCGTTCCACATCAGGTGCCCGGATGATAGCGATGATACCACCTTCCAAGATATACCTCATGGTCTCGCATTTATCTGGTATTTCTCCGCCCCCCTTATTTCTGGTTTTCTTTAAATAGTGCCCGTAGCTCCTCGGCCCGGCTCTCAGTGAGAGTTCCTTTGGCTAGGCCGATGGGGATGGTCCGGTTTCCCAGCTCCTTATATAGGGAGAGCACCGCCGGTGCCTTTTTCTCAAAGGCGGCGCGATGCTTGCGTATGGTGACCAGGTCCCCGCGGGCGATGGGTCCGGTAAGGGCCTGGGGTAGGCCAGTATTGCCGAGGTTGTTCAAGCTGCCGCGGAGCATGGGCATCATCGCCCGCGTTGCCTCGGCGGCGGATACGCCGAAGTTTTGCCATAGGTCGGCGGCTATTTGCACCAGGGTGTAAAAATAGTTACAGGCAATACAGGCGGAGGCATGATAAAGCGCTTTGTCCTCGGCTTTAAGTTCCAGCCAGCTGCCCTGTAGGGAGGTGGCCAACTCTTTCAGCACGCTAAGGGTCGGCTCCTCCGCTTCAATGGCGAAAGTGGAGCCGGGTAGGTTCTCTACGGCCTGGGTGATGCTGGCAAAAGTCTGTAGCGGATGAATACAACCCACCCGGGCACCCTGTTCCTTGGCCGGTGCCAGGGCTTCCGTGGAAGCGGCGCCGCTGCAGTGGACCACCGTCTGCCCGGTGTGCCAGCTAACCTTGGCAGCTACCTGCGGAATGAAATCATCAACGGTGGTGATAAAGACAAATTCGGCGGTATCAGCCACACCTTGGGCTTTTTCCAGAATTCGGCAGTCCTTTACCGCTTGGGCAAGTCTCTGCGCGGCCGCCAGCTTCAGGTCATGTACGGTAATTACCCGGTAGCCCTGCTGGGAGAGTCTTATCGCCAGGGCGGTGCCGACGGTGCCGGCGCCGATAAAACCTATCTTGAGCACTCCATTGCCTCCTGATTATTCCGGTTGCCTGCGGGGGAGATATCGGCTCCGGGGGTCCAGTATCACGGGTTTTCCTAGCTTGGGTACTGTATATCAGGAACGGCACTGCTCCCATCACCCTGATGAAACGTAAACAGTGCCGCACTTATTTCAGCCGATGTAAAACATCTTGTGGTTTCACTATGTTTGGTTTATATTCGCCTTACCTTATTAATCTATCATCATCGTGGGGAGCCAAAGAATTAGCTGTGGGAAAAGAGCCAGCAGTACGATAACTACCAAGACAATGAGGACATAGGGGATGACACCGCGGATGATATCGGCGATGGTTACCTTCAATGATGGGTCGGCCGCGCCGCGGCAGATGTATATCCCCATGGCGAAAGGAGGCGTCATAAAGGAGGTTTGCAGGTTGACACAGACCATGATGGCCGCCCAGACCGGGTGGAAGCCCAGTACCTCGAAAATAGGAGTGATGATGGGTACCATGATGAAGAGAATCCCGATCCAGTCAATGAAGAATCCGAGGACGAAGACGATGATCATAATGATACCGAAAGCGCCCCACTTACCGCCGGGCATACTCAGGATGAACTCCGTTACCACTTCCCCGCACCCGGCACCCAAGAAGACGCCGACGAAAGCAAAGGACATGGTGCCGACGAGGAAGATGAATCCGGAGAGCTTCATTGTCGTGGTCATCACATCTCTTAGGACTTCCCAAGTTAACCTCCGGTAGGCAAGGGTCAGTAAGGTAGCCATGAAGGCGCCGCAGCCGGCGGCCTCAGTGGGCGGTGCAATGCCGAAGAAGATGACTCCCAGTACGGAGAAGATGAGGATACCCGGTGGGACCAGTGACCAAAAAAGCATGCTCGTCTTCTTGACGAAAGGAACGTTCCGCTGCTCTGGGGGTACCGGCGGGGCGATGTCCTTCTGGATGAAGCTGCGTATGACGATATAGCCGACATAGCAGGCGGAAAGAATGAACCCGGGAATGAAAGCGCCGAAAAACATCTTGCCGACCGATACCTCAGCCATCGGCCCGTAGATAACAATCATAATGCTGGGCGGGATAAGGATGCCCAGAATACCCCCGGCAGTGCAGGCGCCGGCGGCGAAGCTCTTGCTGTAGCCGCGCTTTATCATTGACGGCAGGGCCACCAGTGTCAGCAGCGTTACCGAGGCGGTGATGATGCCCACGGTCGCTGCCATCACCGTACCCACCACGACGGTGACCACCGCCAGTCCGCCGCGGAAGCCTCCCATCCAGACGTAGAGCGCTTCATAGAGCCGTTCGATTATCCCCGAACGTTCCAGCATCGACCCCATGAAGACGAAGAGAGGTACCGCCAGCAGGACATAGTTAATCATCAACCGGTACATGCGTAGGTAAAAGACTTGGGCTATCCCTCCTTCCCAGATATAGAGGCCGACGACTAAGCCGAGGAATCCGATGACATAGGCCAGAGGGAAGCCAGTCAGCACGCCAACGAGGACGCCACCGAGCATGAAGATGGTAATTATTTCAGGACTAAAATCCATTACAGCGTCCTCCCTTTTACGGCATAGTAGATGTTACGGGAGAGCGTGGCCAAGCCCTGTAGGAACAGCAATGCCCAGCCGATGAAAATCATGGTGCGGAGCGGGTACCACGGTGGGTACCAGAAGCCCTCCACACTTTTCTCCAGGACGCTCCATGACCAGAACATCTTATTCCAGGCGGCGAAAACGACAAAAGCAATGGTGGGTAAAAAGAAAATGAAGCCACCGGCGGTATCGAAAATCGCTCTGGTACGCGGTGACATGTGAAGATAGAACACGTCCACTCGGACATGGGCACGCTTGCTCTCCGTGTAGGCGTAACCCCAAGCATACAGAGAGGTTCCGAAGGCAATACTCACTTCATAGCCCCATATGGATGGAGCGTTGAAAACATAGCGCCTGATGACCTCTTGGACGATGACCAGTATCAGGCAGAGAGTAAACCAGCGGCCAATCTTTCCTCCCCACTCGCTGATGATATCAATAGTCTTTAAGGCTTTATTCATCGCTTTTTATTCTGGTTAAGTTTGAGTCCCTTGCTCCAAGTTTTCCTGAAGCAAGGGACTCAGAAGACTACATGCCTTGCCAGGCGTCGCGGTAAGTATCCCTAAAGTTCTGAATCGAATTCCAGACTTTCCTGAAGAAAGGATCATCGGCTTCGTAATCCTCGTAGAGCGCCGCGCCCCGGGTCTGCATCTCGTCACCAATGGAGTCCGGGATGAAAGTTACGGTAGTCCCTTTCTCCCGGAACAGGGGGACGGTTTCAAGGTCTCGCTGGGTCATATAGCGGTAGTAGTTCATACCGGCCGCCTTACCCATCTCGGTCAGCATTTTCTTGAGGCTATCCGGGAGCGCGTTCCAAGAGTCCGTATTGACCATGATGGGCTGCCACTCGCAGGGCTGGCGTACCGAGCCGAGGTAGACGTAGTCGATAACCTCATAGGTGGCTACCGAGTAGTCATATCCCGGCGAGCCGAGCTGGAAGCCGTCAATCACGCCGCGCATGGTCGATTCGTAGGTCTCCTCGGTGCTCAGCGTGGTCACTGCGGCACCCATCTGTTGGAAGATGGTGCCGTCATCACCGGCGGTCCGCAGCTTCAGGCCATCAATGTCCCCAGGCCCGGTGAGCGGTAGTTTGGTGCTGATGAAGATTTCGGGTACGGTGACGAACCCGCCGATGAAAGTAACGTTGTAGCCCGCGGCCATCTCTTGCAGTAGGTCCATGCCCTCAAGCTGCATCCAGAAAAACTGCTCAACGGGTCTTAGACCGGCAATCTGGTAGGTGAACAGGTTGGTGGCTGGGCCGAAGCGGTCTCGCCAGTACATGGTGCAGCTGCTTGCCAAGTCGAGCACACCCTCATGAATGCCGTCAAGCTCTACCATGGACGGGACGATGGCGCCCCCCGAGTGTAGAGGGACATCCAGCTGTCCGCCACTGGCTACTTCTAGGTCCTCCGTGAACCATGTCCACCCATCGGCGAAGGTAGAGCCGGCGGCAGTGTGGTGCTGGACAATCCAGTCAAACACTTGTGGTGCTGCGGCTGGTGAGGGCGCGGGAGCCGTTGTCTTCGTCTTCGCAGGGGCAGGGGCTGGTGCCGGTGTGGGACCTGGCGTGGGAGCCGTTGTCGGCGCAGGGGCAGGGGCAGGGGCCGGTGCCGGTGCCGGTGCCGGTGCCGGTGCCGCGCAGGCCGCAAGCAAGCTCACGATAATTAATAATGCCAGTGGGATGAATAGTAATTTCTTTTTCACTGAATTTTTACCTCCTGAAGTATTAGTGCTTAATTAGTATCATAACTGTTTTCCTACTGAACTATCACCTCCTTCGCCATATCTAGTGGGCGTATTATCTCAAAAGATGCCAGTGGCTGTCAAGTGCTGATATTTTATCAAGTCATCCTGGCATACTGGCTAGCTTAAACGCTGTCAGGATAGGTAATTTATCGGCGGGGTGCCACTTGCCCGATTACACCGAGGGCAGCTCACGGGAGGGGTCAGCACCTGTGCCTAAGGTTCGGAAACCT
>NZCW01000020.1 GCA_002688435.1 Dehalococcoidales bacterium | reverse complement strand
GCACTGTACCATCAGCACCCATGGCCATGGCTTTTCTCATGGTGACCTCGGTGTTGGGCGGGCCCATGGAGATGACCACCACGCGCAGTCCATACCTGTCTTTCAGCCGGAGACTTTCCTCCAAGGCGTGGGCATCAAAAGGATTCATAATGAAAGGCACGCCCCCTCTAACCAAGGTACCTGTAGCCGGATCAACTTTAACCTGAGTGGTATCCGGCACCTGCTTGATACACGCCACGGCTAACACTTACAATACTCTCCCAACGAAACGCCTCTTATGACAGAAAGTCATGTCCGGCAATAGGAAGCCTTTAATAACTCAATCAATTCAAGTCCGCCAATTATAGCAATGTAGCCCTGATAAATCAATTTTGAACCGTGAATGAACAACTAAAGGAAATGGCCACCATTGTCTGTACTTACCAGCGGCCGAAGAGAAAAAAGAAAAGCCGGCCTAGCCGATTTTTTGCGCCAGTCTCTCGCCCAAGGAGAAGGCGTCCGCCAGTGCGTCCGGGTGTTTCTTTATCTCTCCTCTTTCCTCAACACCTTTGATAAGCAACTCGTCAACATACTCAACGCCAAAGGCCTTGAAGAAATACTTCACCACCAGTATCGAGCCGCCAAATAATTGCCGGCCCCTGGTTGCCCCGACGGCGATAAACGCGCCCTTCCTAGTTAAATCAGGCAGGTTTTTCAGTACGTACTTTCTGGCCCACAGTGCCTGGCAGCGGTCAATAAGCGCTTTAACCTGGGCGGAGGGCCCGTAAAAAAATATCGGGGAAGCCATTATGATACCATCCGCCGCCATCAGCTTAGGATATATCGCGTCCATATCATCCCGGATAACACAGTTACCGTCCTTCAGGCAGCCATAATACTCCCGGCAGGGAGCTATCTTCAGCCGGTCCACCACGATTTTCTCAACCTCCACCTGCTGGCCTCGGGCTCCCTGAAAAGCCTCCTCCAGCAGTAAGTCGGTGTTACTCTTTATCCTTGGACTTCCCATAATTCCCAGAATTTTCAAACTTACCTCCAGAAAGATAATTATCGTCCGCAAGCAATGATAATACCCTTCTTAGCACCTGTCAAATACCGGATTATTATATTGCCTCCTGACATAAAAAACGGCATAATAAGGAAAGAGAGAGAAACAAGATGTACCAAAAAACCATGGTGCCGCTGGACGGTTCGGAACTGGCGGAATACGTTTTACCCCATATAGCCGCGATTACCGAGGGAGGCGGGGTGCGAGAGGTCATCTTTATCCGCGTGGTTAAGCCTTTTAACTTGACGCCCGTCAGGGGAGAACCGGTGATCAGCGATGAAGAGCTAGAGCAGCTAGACGCCAAAAGCGAAGCCGCCGCTGATGGATACCTGGACAGGCTGGTGATCCGAGTGAGCTACGACAAGACAAAAATCAGCCAGACCACCATTTTGGGAGAGGCCACGGGGAGCTTAGTTGACTACGCTACTAATAATAAAGTAGACCTTATCGCCATCGCCACCCACGGGCGCTCCGGCCTGAGCCGCTGGATCTGGGGGAGCACCGCCGACCGAATTCTTCGTCATACCCGCGTACCGATCATGATGGTACGGGTCCCCAAGGCCTGAAGTGACCACCGGGAAACAGGGTTGAGGATGGGGCTGATGGGCAGGTATAATAAAGCTTGGTCCTTATCTTCTGCCGATAAGGTAATAATATTATGACGGAGGAAAGTCGCATGGGTGATGAGGTAAGACCACGCCTCACCGAGACTGTTCGCGGGGCGGGTTGAGCTTGCAAAATAGGGCCAGGGGACCTGGCCAAAGCCTTATCCGGTCTGCCTCTTATCTCTACCCCTAACCTGATAGCGGGTATGGAAAGAGCCGAGGACGCCGGTGTCTACCAACTGACGGATGACTTGGCTATCATCCAGACCATCGACTTTATCACGCCCATAGTGGATGACCCTTACGCGTTTGGCCAAGTGGCCGCCGCCAACGCCCTGAGTGATGTCTACGCCATGGGCGGGAAACCGCTCACGGCAATGAATGTCGTCTGCTTCCCGGTAAAAAAGATGGACATCACCATCCTCCGAGAAATCTTGGCCGGCGGTATAGACAAACTACACGAGGCGGGGGTAAAACTAACGGGGGGGCACAGCGTGGAAGACGAGGAACTGAAGTACGGACTCTCCGTGACCGGCACCATCCACCCGGCCAAAGTAATCCTCAATACCGGCGCGCGGCCCGGCGATAAATTAATCCTGACCAAGCCGCTGGGCACAGGAATAATCAGCACCGCCCTGAAAAAGAAGTCGGCCGATGAAGACACGGTAACCAGTATCATCAAGAGTATGACAACGCTCAACCGCCAGGCCACCGAACTGATGCAGGCAGTCGGAGTCCACGCCTGTACTGATGTCACCGGCTTCGGATTACTAGGCCATGCCGCCGAGATGATGGATGATAGTGATATCAGCATGGTCATCCACTCGGCAGCGGTCCCGCTCTTTCCCAAAACAATAGAACTCGCCGGGATGGGCATAGCACCCGGTGGACTGCAGCGCAATCGCGAGTTCCGCCGAGACATGGTTGAAGTGGCCAGAGAAGTCCCCGACCTCCTAGCCGATATTCTTTTTGACCCCCAAACGTCAGGGGGACTGCTCATCTCTTTACCCGTCGAAAAAGCCACGGCGCTACTGGAGAAGATGCACCGGGAAGGCATTAAAGAAGCGACCATCATCGGTGAGGTCACTAACCAGCCGAAAGGCAAGATTATCGTCAGCTAGAGATGAAGAGACCGCCAGATTCACAAGTACCGGTAAAGCTAGTCAAAAAGAAGAGCTCCACACTGCACGACTACCCGTACCGTACTCCTAGTAGAAAGTGCCCCCACTTCTGGATAATCAACGTCACCCCACCCGGTCCCGCCCAATGCGTCCACCATTGTCTCTACTGCTATGCCCGCCAGGCCATCTATTCCAATTACTCCTCGGAAACGTTGGTTCTATGACAATCTACCCGAGCTCGTGTCCGGAGACCTAGAAAAGATTACTCTCTGCCCGCCGGTCTCCATCTCCAACGTATCCGACCCCTGCCAGCCCATCCCAGAGCTCAGGGCCGAGGTAAAGCGTCTGGTGCAGCTCCTGATGCGCTACAGGGTCAGCTTCGCCATCACCACCAAAGGAAACCCCGACTTTCTCCTAGATCTACCCGGTTTTGCCGCCTACGAACCAAAATTCGTCGCCGTCACCATAGAAGGCACCGCCGATATCCTATCGCTATTTTCGCCAGGAGCACCTTCTCTGGCCAAACGGCTAGCCGCAGTACGCCGCCTCTCCAAGCTGGGCATTAACACTCTCATCCGCTTCGACCCGATCTTCATCCACTTTTTTCAGGCACTCTACGGCCACACCTGGTTCCGGCAAATTGAAGGGCTCATTCATACTTTCGCCGGCACCGGAACCAGACATATTATTAGCAGTACGGGTAGGCTGTCCAAGAAGTCCGCCTCCCCCCACAATACCAGTATCTGGCAGCAGGTGCGGGACACCATCCGGACACACTCCGAGGAAGCCGCCAGACGCTTTGAACGAGAATATATCTATGAGCGAGAAGGTACCAGCCAAGGATACCTGCTACGGCGGGATATCCGACTCGATTTCCACCAGAGGTTAAAGACTCTGGTGGAAGAGAACAACCTAACCTACGCCACCTGCCAAGAGCTCAGTGCCGCGGAAGCTGATTCTCCAGGATTAGCGCACTGCGAACGTTTCCGGCTACCGTTTGCCAGAAAGCAACCGGACGGCCGCTTTCAGAGCATTACCAACTGCACCGCTAACTGTCATATCACCTGCCGCCACGTCACCCGTCCTCCCTGCCGGCAGCCGGCCTTAACATCACCCCGCCCTTTCAAGATAAGCTACCTGAAAGATCCGGTAAATTACAGAAAATAACCGCCGAATATGCTATAATTTAGGCGGAAATTTTACCGCCGAGCTAAAAAAGAACCGGAGGAGATAGATAACCATGCTTAATGACGTGCTTTTTTGGGTCATACTGATAGCCTTATTCATAATTTTTGTCTTCGTGGTCCCTCAGTGGCTGCTAATGCGGAACGTCCCTAAAGTAATACGGATCTTCCGTGAGAATAATGCCGTTGGCCCTAAAAACGCCAAGACAATAGAAGAACTGGGACTCAAGCCGAAATCAATGTTTGAGAGAGCGCTCCGGATGCGGGACTACAAACCCCGTGCTCTACAATTCCTAATGAGTGTCACCATCATTGACACGACGGAAGAGGGCAAAGTCTATCTTGATGAGGACAAACTCCTCCAGGCCCCCAGGTGGCGGAATCTCTGAACCGATAGTGGCGCCACTCCTCAGGGGTGGCCGGGGCGGCAGAACTCTCCGCTACTCTCTATACTCCATTAGCTAATTTATTACGGCCAGTTTGCCGCCGATGATTTCTTACTTCCGGATAGAGACTATCTTAACCTACCCGCCGAAAAGGAGTCCAGTTTCATGTTAGCTTGGGACCACAAACAGTAAGCTTTTATTAAGTACGATGCACAATCGTCAAAAAGGTAAAGCTATTACCTAGTACAACTAATGGGAGCAGGTCAGAGTCAGTAACAGGGCTTTCATATTATTCTCTACCTGACGGGCTGGTTTTATCTCGATAGTCCGGCTAGTTACTGGCTATCTTCTCTTTCAGGAAATCCGACAGGATATGAGTCAAGGCCAGATGAGCGTCTTCCACCTGACCGTAATCGCGGCTGGACAACGCGATACTTTCGTCGGCCAGTTGTTTCAGCTTACCACCACCGAACCCGATCAAGGTAATGGTGGCGGCGCCCTCCTCTTTGGCGTATTCCACCGCCCGTAAAACGTTCGGTGAATTACCCGAGGCACTGATACCGATAACCACATCACCCGGCGCAAGCTGATCTCTCAGCTGCTCCAAAAACACGGAGGAATAGTCGGCATCGTTACCCCAAGCGGTAATCAGACCTATATTATCAGCCAAGCTTTTGGCCTTCAGGCGCGGTTTACCCATCACAGCGGACTGCTTAGCAAAACCAAGGGCACAATGAGAGGCGGTGGACGCGCTACCGCCGTTACCCATGATAAACACCTGTTTCCCTTTCTGATACGCCGCAAAGATGATATCGGCCGCCCTCTCTATCTCCGCCTCCCACCGGGAAAGTTCTTCCAGACATCCGGTCAAGCCTTTTAAGTAACTTTGGACAATAGACATATTTACCTCCAGGACTAATTCTCTTTTTATTATACTACGGTAATAACCTGACTATTTCCCGGGTCTGCGAAAAGTAGACAACCATCATTTTACCTTCTTTTTCAAAAATTCCTCGAATATTTTTAACTGTTCCGGAGTACCGACATAGATTTCAGTCTGATCAGATATTTTCACCGTCCCCCCTGAAATAATTATACGATAACATGCAAATTATTTGCTAAAGCCGCTCAAAATATTAATTTACGAACCCTGATGCTATTTACTGATGACTCTAACCTGAGAAGTGGTATAATAATAAGGGAGGACACCGTATGAATAAAAACATGAAGATAGGCTTAATAGTCGGGGGAGTAATACTGGCCGCTCTGGTTATTGTACATCTGGTTGCCATGTCTACGGGATGGGAGGCTTGCCGGACGGGAATGACTGAGCACAGAATGATGGGACCATGGATGATGAAGGGTTTAGGAGGTTGGTCCATGATGGGCATTATACGGTTGGTTGTAATCGGGCTAATCGTGTGGCTGGTCGTTTCTCTGGTACGCAGTAATCAGGCTACATCCTCGAGTCACACCTGGGGAGAGGCCAAGGCCCTGGAAATACTGAAGACCAGGTATGCGCGCGGAGAAATAGACAAGGCAGAGTACGAAGAGAAGTTAAAAGATTTACAGTAATTGCTCCATGTGTCCAGACAGTCTGAGGAAAGGCGGCTACTGAAAATGCGACGGTTTACCATTATATTTACCCTACTACTGGTACCGTCCCTTGTCTACGGCTGTACCGGCCAAACGGGATCGGTGGGCCAGGTCCTGGAAGACATAGGCGCTCAGGAGGCCCTAGAACTAATGCAACGTAATCAAGGAAATCCGGATTTTATGGTTATCGACATACGCACTCCAGAGGAATTCGATGAAAGCTATATTGAAAACGCAATCAACATCGACTTTTATTCTGATACCTTTAAAGAAGACCTTGATAAGCTCGACAAGGACAAACCTCATTTAATCTACTGCCGAGGCGGTAATCGCAGTAACCAAGCCATGCCGGTGATGAAAGAGCTGGGATTCAAAGAGGTCTATAATCTGTCTGTCGGCATAAAAGAATGGATCGCCGAAGGACTACCGGTGGTACCATAGAACTTGCTCATAAATAATGCGGGCTTCCCACAACCGCCCAAAGGCTCATAGTCATCGTCCGTTTCAGAGTCACTATACCGAGATGTATTTTACTGGGATAATTTCCGACAACCAGCCACGGTCTGTCCCACCCCGATAAGAAGACCACGGACTAACTCGAGCAGTTCCGCCGCCTGATCAAGCTCCTAGCAGTACACGATACGAATGGCCCGACTACAATACCGAATCGCTTCACGGCACAAGGGCAGCGCTTTTTCCCGAGCGGCGTCCTCGTCGAAAAACCCTACCGTATCCCCCCGACTATCGATTCCAAGTTATCCGTTAATTTACTCACCTTTAACCTCACCTCGTTACCCAATCTTGGCAAACAGCTCTTTTTCTATGGTGTAGAGAGCAAACCGGGCCTGCTTGAATTTATCCGACTCCAGCGGCACTCCCGGGTTTTTAGCCAGCTCCTCCATGACCCTCAACGCTTCCTGTACCCTCCGGGCGTTAGCCACCACGATTTCCGGAATATCCTTATACGTTTTCTCGCCGGACGCTTCCAAGTTAATGCCAATGTCACCTGCCGAGTCCCGCGCCCGGAGAAACTGTTGCTCCAGTGATAACTCGACTTTTACCATCCCATGTCTCATATCCTTGAGCCGCTGACTCAAGGCCGCATCATCGAGTAACAGACGGGCAATTTCTTCAAGGACGCGGAGTCCCTCGCCGATACGGTTCAGGTTAGCGTCAATAATGCGCAGTATTTGACCTAGTATCTTCTCCATGTTTTCGGCGCCTCAGCGGGTTAATTCTAGCACAGCCGAGGTGGGGGGGTAAAACTAACCCGACATCAGGCCCCGCTCACCGCATTCTCAAGGAGCTCAATTCATGATGGCTTACCCCTCCGGTCTATCTCCACCACTACCACGTCAATACGCCATGAGGCCGACAAGTCCTAGTGTGTCTGGTGGTAGAGGGCAGCCACCGTCATCAGTTTCTCCATCTTGGCCAGTGTGATTGACTCCTCCGAGCTACCGAACTCCATACTCTCCCTAGTCCGCACTTCGACAAAAACTAGGGAGCCTTTATAACCGGCGACGATGTCAATCTCGCCTTCTAGACATCGGTAGTTGGTCTCCTAGATACAATAGCCTTGCTTTTCTAAGAACTCCACTGCCAGTTTCTCACCTAAGATGCTCGTTTCTCTACGCTTCATATCTCCAGAACCAGAGGATCGCCATGTAAAAACCGGAAAGGTAGTTGAGGCAGCCAAAAATCTCAAACTATTATTCTGGCAATAAGAACACAGTACAGGTACACCACTACTCCGGCAAAGACCACGCTGTCCATCCGGTCCAGAAAACCGCCATGTCCCGGTAGTGTGTTGCCCGACTCTTTCACGCCCACTTTACGTTTTAACAATGACTCCACCAGGTCGCCCAGCTGGCCGAAAATACTGACTAGCAATCCCAAGAGCATTACCTGTCCGTAGCCGAGGGGCAGACCAAGAGGGGTTGCCAAGGTGAAAAACAAACCAACGATAACGGCACCAAAGACTCCGGCCACGGCACCCTCCCAGGTCTTATTGGGGCTGATACCCGGGGCCAGACGGTGTTTACCCAGTACCCAGCCCACGAAAAAGGCGAGAGTATCCGACCCAAAGGTGGTAACCAGAGCAAAAAACACCCAGTTCCGGCCTGCTTCCAGCCTTAACGCCACCAAGAAGCTTAACAGCCACCCCACGTAGAGAACCCCGACAATGGCCCACGTACCGCTGGTAAAAGCGCCTTCTCTCCGCGGGCGTAGCACCAGCCAGACCAAGGGCAGTACCATCGCCGAAGCCAATAACAGCGGGATAGTAAGCAAATAGTCAAAATGAGGACTCAGGATAAACAGCAGCGTCCAGACCAAGCCGAAACCGGCCAGCAGCCGTACCCGGGAGACGGCCACCAGACGGTAGAATTCTAAAACCGCCAGCAAACCATAGCAAGCCACAAAAACGGTGAACCACGGTAGAGGTCTATCGAACCAGACCGCCGTACTGATAAGAAGAATGCCCCCCAGAGCGACGATGACTCTCTTCTTGAGCATACCAACTATAACAGGGCACCGAAGCGCCTTTCCCTCTGGCTATAGGCGAGCAAAGCCTGGTCAATATCTTTTTTGCCAAAGTCCGGCCACAGCACTTTGGTAAAATAGTATTCGCTGTAAGCGGTCTGCCATATCAGAAAATTACTCAGGCGGACTTCATCGGCAGTGCGAACCAGCAGGTCGACGTCCGGTAACCCGGCGGTATAAAGATAACTGCTGAACAGTTTTTCGTCTATTTTCTCCGGAGGAACGCCGTCCGCGGCGATACGGCGCGCGGCATCTACAATTTCAACATGCCCCCCGTAATTAAAAGCTAGGCTGAGAGTCAGACCAGTATTGTTCTCGGTCCACTTCTCCGCACCCCTTATCGATTCCTGCAACCACTCCGGGAGTTCACCAATACGACCAAGATGACGCACTTTCACATTCTTCTTGTGAAGCTTGGGCACGTCCCCGTCTATCCTCTCTTTCAGGATACGGAATAAGCCGCTGATTTCTTCTTTAGGCCGGCCCCAGTTCTCCGTGGAGAAGCCGTAGAGCGTGACGCACTTCACTTGATACTCATTGAGATACTCAACCATGGTGCGCATGTTTTTCCCCCCGGCCCGGTGCCCCTCCAGCCGGGGCAAACCGCGCCGTTCCGCCCACCGGCCATTACCGTCCGGCACAATAGCAACATGGGCGGGAAGACGGGCCAGATTCTTACTACGAGAAGCGGTAATTTTCATCCCATCAACTGAAGTCAAGGATTCCCGAAACCCCAAGCCTAAACCTCTTTTAGCTCTACTTCTTTATCCTGGCCAATCTGTTCAATTCCGACCATAATCAAGTCGGTCAGCTGTTGCAGTTGGTGCAGGGCACGCTTGTGTTCGTCCTGTGATATCTCCTTATCCTTCTCCAAACCTTTCAGCTCGTTCATGGCTTCATGTCTCAGGTTGCGCGCCGCGATTCTTCTCTCTTCAACCCTTCTACGCACCGCCTTGATCAGCTCCTGACGACGCTCCTCGGAGAGCTGCGGGATGTTTATCCGAATAATATCCCCGCTGGTGGACGGATTCAGTCCCAAGTCAGACTGCAGGATGGCCTTCTCAATATTATGTACACCGCTCTTGTCCCAAGGCTGAATGACAAGCATCCTAGCCTCAGGCGCGGAAATGCCGGCGATTTGATTTAACGGGGTGGGCACACCCGCATACTCCACCTTGATATGTTCCACTAGGGCTGGCGCCGCGCGCCCGGTACGGACGGTGGACAGTTCCTTCTTCAAGCCCCCCAACGAAATCCGCATCTTCTCTTCGGCATTCCGTAAAGTATCGCTAATCATTTCCTCTATCACTTGATACCAGCGTACCAATCGGCTCCCCAGTTACCGCCTTCTCTATACTGTGGGGAGCATCCAAGTCAAAGACGATTATAGGTAATTTATTTTCCAGGCACAAGGACAGAGCCGTGGCGTCCATTACTCTCAGGCGCATGTTCAGCGCTTCCAGATGAGTCAGATAGTCAAATTTTTTGGTATCGGGATACTTCAGCGGGTCAGCGCTGTAGATGCCATCAACACCGTGTTTGGTCATCAGCAAGACCTCGGCGCCAACCTCTATCGCCCGGAGGGCCGCAGCGGTATCCGTGGTCATATATGGGTTGCCGGTACCCCCGGCGAAAATAACCACTCTGCCTTTCTCCAGATGACGTATAGCCCGGCGCCGGATAAAAAGCTCGGCTACCTGGTTGATACCTATTGACGACTGAGTTCGAGTAGTTACTTCCTCCCTCTCCAGCACATCCTGAAGAGCCAAGGCATTTATTACCGTCGCCAGCATCCCGGCATAATCGGCAGTAACCCGATCCATGCCGCTGGCTTCCGCCTCCGAACCACGCCAGATGTTACCTCCGCCAACGACAATGGCGACGCCCACTCTCATCTGGGTCAGTTCTTTAATCTGCTTAGCTATCCTAGCCAAGGTGGGGATATCAATACCATAACTACTCTCGCCACCAAAAGCCTCACCGCTGAGTTTGAGTAACACGCGCTTATATTTGGTATTAGCCATCCCCTGATTCCTAGTTACCCAGTTCGAACCTAGCAAACCGGCTGACCCTAATATTTTCGCCTACCTTAGCAATGGTCTCAACGATAACATCCCGGACGGTACCATCCGGTTCCCTGACATAGGGTTGCAGCAGCAGGCAAGCCTCCCGGGGTTCGATATCAGCTCCTTCCGGGACTTCTTCCTCGTTGATATACTGAGGAGAGAGAGCCACTACCTGCATGGCCAGATTATGCGCCAACTCTTTAAACTCATCGGTACGCGCCACAAAGTCGGTCTCACAGTTTAACTCGACCATCGCACCCACCCGTCCGCCAGTATGGATATAAGCCTCAATCAGCCCCTGGGTAGTCGCCCGTTCAGCCTTCTTCTCTGCCTTGAGCAGCCCTTTCCTTTTGAGAACCTCAAGTGCCATAGCGATGTTCCCGTCCACTTCAAGTAGCACATTCCGGCACTCCATAATACCTGCGCCACACTGGTCTCTCAATTCTTTCACCATCTCGATTGAGATTTTCAAAGTTATGCCTCCATTATTCCCCTTCCGGGGTAAAAACAAACGGTTCTACAACCTCGACCGCCTCGGGGCCCTCCAGCCCTTCTGGCGACTCTCCTTCGGCGGGAACCTCGACCAAGCCGGCCTTACCTTCCAAGACCGCGTCGGCAATTTTACCGCATATTAATTTGATAGCCCGAATGGCATCATCATTAGCCGGGACAGGATAGTCAGCGTCATCAGGATTACAATTAGTATCCACGATAGACACCACTGGTATCCCCATACGCCTAGCTTCCGCCAAAGCAATCTTCTCTTTTACCGGGTCGATAATAAACAGAGCGTTAGGCAGGCTGGTCATTTCCTTAAATCCGCCCATCTGCTGATTGAGCTTCTCAATTTCCTTTCCGATTTTTAAGACCTCTTTCTTGGATAGACGCCCGAATTCACCTCGGGACTGCTGGTCTTCCAGACGGACCAGATGGTCAATACGGGCCTGAATGGTGGTGAAGTTGGTCAGCATTCCACCCAGCCAGCGTTGGTTAACGTAATACATACCACACCGCTGCGCCTCTTCTACCACCGACTCTTGGGCTTGCTTCTTGGTGCCGACAAAAAGGAGGGTGCCGCCTTCGGCCACCATCTGCCGCACGAAATCGCAGGCTCTGTCCAGCTTGGGCGCGGTCTGCTCCAAGTCAATGATATGAATACCATTACGTTTGGTGAAGATATAACTCTTCATCCGTGGATGCCAACGCCCGGCCTGATGGCCGAAGTGAGCCCCGACTTCCAAAAGCTGTTTGATAGTAGTCGTATCCGGCAAATCTTTCTCCCCTTCTCTCTTGAATAATCGCTTTCTACCGCTTACCAGTATAACACACCCTTTTCACTGGCAGCAACCGAGCGGGTCAGCAGGTTCCAATAAGTCGTGGTTGATAGTTACATTTGGGGTAGAATAGTCAGCACATTCGTAGCTAATCTTAATACTGCCTAATACTACCACGACTTATTGGAACCTGTCTTTACGGCAGCTTGACCTGCCCTCCAAAAAAGCAGTAGTACTGATAACCACTGTGATTGAGAAACAGGCATGGAACAACAAGAGCCGAAAGCTAAAAGCCGCGGATACAAGTGGGGCGTAACCGCTCTGGTTATCCTCGCTGTAATCACCGCAGCGGTGGTTGTGTGAGCTGTGTTTGCTG
>NZCW01000019.1 GCA_002688435.1 Dehalococcoidales bacterium | reverse complement strand
TAAGGGAGGTAAGTAAAATAGTAACCAGCACAAAAAGCAACGTGAAGGATAAAACAAAAATGTAACTGCCAACCACGACTTATTGGAACCATATAAAGAGGATGGAAAATTATGTTCTCATCAGGGTATGTATCAAAGTTGGCTTATACCTGAGCTCTAATAAAGACACCGGGATTTTACTTTGGTTTCTCGTTGGTTGGCGAATCAGGCTATATTTGAGACTTTGTTCTCCATAACAAGATATTTTTATCTTTGAGTCAATCTGTTATATATTGTTGAAAATAAGGAGTATTCTGTGATAAGCCCTTCATCACTCGTGGAAGCGATGGCGCGTCGTATGTTTGATATGCTGGCCCGTACCTTTCCGGTAGCCTGCGCCAGTGACGAGTTCCCCTTTTTCCCCCAATGGCGGCGGACCGAACCGCAGTGGAGTACCTGGGACTGCTTTTCTCCGGAAACGGTGGCTGATGTGGTGCGGCAGCTCTCCGCCTGGGAAGATGAGCTTGGCCGGCTGGATGCACCGGAACTGGAGTTGGCCGTGCGGATTGACATCGCTCTGCTGCGTAAGCTGGCCCATACCCTCCGCGAGCAGCTTGCCGAGGTTAGGACTTGGGAAGTCCAGCCCACCTTTTATCTGACCCTGGCCGGCATCGGGTTGGCCGAGGCTATAGCGTCGGCAGACCCGGCAGCCGGGCACGAGCGGGCTAGGGGTCTCCCTGCCTTTCTGGAGCAGTCCGGCCGTAATCTGAATCGGGTCCCGGTCTTGTTCCGGGATATCGGTCTGGAAATGGTCGCCGATACTAGGAATTATCTTCTTTCCCTGGTGAAAACATTGCCTGAGCTGCCAACCGCCATCACTGCCTTGGACCGATTTGGTGAAGCGCTGCGGAAGGTTGACGCCCGCCGGGATTTCCGGCTGCCTCGGGAACTGCTGGCGCGCGTCCTCCGTGCTCATATCAATTGCGGCTTGGATGTACCGGAAATAAACGAGACACTTGACCGGGAGATTGAGGAAATGCTGTCGGTTCTGTCGCGAGAGGCCGGGAACCTGTCCTCCGATACCGTGAAACGTTCTCCGCCATCTTGGTCAGCGATGCTGAAAAGTATCCCGATACCGGCCGTCGGTAAGGACGGTTTACTCGGGCTTTACCGGGATGAAATTAATAAACTGACCGAGCACTGCTTGGCGCAAGGTCTGGTCTCGCCTGGCTTGGTAGCCGCCTGCCCGGTCCGGGTGACCCCAATGCCGTCCTTTCTGGCCGCCATCCGCACCGGCGCTAGCTACAGTATGCCACCCGGGTATCTTCCTGCCGGAGGGACATTCTACATCGTTAATACCCATATGCCCTCCACTAAGGCACAAGCGGGGTATCTCCGTCAGTACCGGATGACCTGCGCTCACGAGACCTATCCCGGCCACCACCTCCTAGACGCTTCGCGCTGGGGCCTCGCCCGACCTTTGCGGCGCGCTGTGGAGCAGCCTATTTTCTACGAGGGCTGGGCCTGTTTTGCCGAAGAAGTCCTGAGGCAGACGGGGTATTTTCACGCGCCCGGCGATCGCCTGCTGCTGGCCTGGCGCCGGCTCTTACATGCCGTAAGATGCCAGGTGGATATCGGCCTCCAGACCGGTAAAATGACGGTTCCGGCCGCCGCCGGGTATCTGGCAGAGGCGGGCCTCAGTACGGAACGGGCCGTTTCTCTGGCGCGTAAATACCCGTTGAACCCGGGCTACCAACTGTGTTACACTTTAGGCTTGCGCCGGTTCCTTGATCTGTTGGCCCGGTACGGACACGATAACCTGCCCGATTTTGTGTGGGCGGTATTAAATCAGGGGGAAATAAATTTCACTGACCTTGAAAAAGTGCTCCGGGAAAACCGATAATTAACCGGGCACCATAATTCTGGAAAGGGAGACAATTTTGGAGCAATTCTGGGGCTATCATTCGGAATGGAACCTGGGGAGTCCGGGGGGCTGGGACTACCAGCGTATTACCCAGAAAATCGGTGAAGCGGTCTGGGGTAGGCTTTTTCGGAGCTATCCCATTGGAATAGACCTGGACTTTGATCATCCATTGGTTAACCCGGTGCACAACTTTGTTGACATGCTCATTGAAGCGCACCGCGAAAAGGAAAAGGCAGAGCCGGGCCTGATTGCGGTGGTGGCTGAAGAAGAGACACTTCAAGATGTGGTGGAAAATCGGAATCTGGCGGCGCACCTGGAGGCCATGGACGGGATATCCGGCGCTCTCATGGCGCCGCAGGAACTGGAGCTGAAAAACGGGCGTGTCTGCTGGCAGGGCCAACCGGTGTCCGTTATTTTTGTGGACTTTAACACTAATGTCCTCCTGGCGCTACACCGCCGGCATAACCTGAAACCGTTGCTCCAGGCGGTGCGGGAAGGCCGGGTAATCAACCCCAGAGGTACGGAGCCACTTAATGCCAAAAGCATGTTTGAAGTTATCACCGACCCTCAGAACCGGGAACGTTTCCACCGGGAAACGATACAGCGGACCCCTTGGACCCGCCAGTTTTACCATCGTCAGGCTCAGGGCCCGCACGGAGAAAATATCCCGGACCTAGTGGAGTGGACGCGGACAAACTGGGATAATCTGGTACTCAAACCAGAGCGCGGTCATTCTGGAAAAGGGGTGAGTGTGGGGGGCATACACCAAGCCACCGATGCCATTGTTAACCAGGCGCTGAAAGACGGCGATTACATTGTCCAGGAAAAGGTTCCTCTGAAACTATGGGCGGAGAATATGCTGGAACTTGACCTGGAAAACAATGTTGTGAAGGAGTGCCCGCATCAGACGGATTTCCGGTGTTTTTTTGGCCGGCACGGAGTGTTTGGTTTCTTGGGTAGGTACGGCAGCGTGCCGACCAACGTGGGTAGCGGCGGCGGCGTCCAGCCTCTGGCGGTGCTCCGCTCGGAGATGAGCGTTGGTGAGGCGACAGAACGCATCAACGAAGCTATCGTGAATATGGACTATGGTGAGGTGCGGGCAGCGGTGGAGCACCAACAAAAGATGGCTCTGGATCATAAGTTTACCTATCTTCTGGGCCCCATTAAAATCGCCCTGCGTCCTCGGTTAATCACCACTGGCCAGATGAAATCCTTGGAGGCTTATTGCGCGGGTCTCTGGGCTGACTGCCTGACCCTGGAAAAAATGTGGCTGTCCGGGGAGATGGATGTCATCGTTAACCTCGAACCGGAAGAGCTGGAAATCGTGCAGTCTCAGCCGTGGGGTGGAGCACCAGCCATCTTTGCCTCGGACGGCTTGTTCAGTTTCGGAGCCCACCTGAAATGAGCATCAAGGTAAATGATAACTGGTGGCAGCACCTTTTCGACGGAATATACCTGATAACCGATATCCGGTCGGTGGGTGACGAACAACTGACCTGTCGGGAAGTGGATTGCCTGGAAGAGATTCTTGGTCCGGATAAATCGACTCCGGTCCTGGACCTGTGCGGAGGGCAAGGCCGGCATTCCCTAGAGCTTTCCCGGCGCGGTTTCCGGAAGGTGACCGTGCTGGACTATTCCCGGTACCTCGTCGAGCTGGGGGAGAAAAGAGCTAAAAAGGAAAAACTCAATACCGTTTTCGTGCCGGGCGATGCCCGAAATACCGGTCTGCCCGGACAGAGCTTCCGGTTTGTCATCATCATGGGCAGTTCCTTCGGCTACTTTATGAATGAAGACGAAAATAAAAAAATCATGGAAGAGGCGTTTCGCCTACTGGCGCCCGGCGGGACATTACTATTAGACCTTCCCGACCGGGACTACGTCTTGCAGAACTTCAAGCCTTTTTCCCGCCACGAGGTAAACGAAGATGTTACCGTGATCCGGGAGAGAGAGCTGGGCGAGGACGTCATCTACAGTCGGGAAACGGTTACCTCTCGAAAAGAGGGTTGCCTCCGGGAGCGGACTTACTGTATCCGTCTTTACCATTCGGAGAAAATCTCGGGTCTGATGACCGCGGCGGGTTTTTCATCCGTAACCTGCCGGAAGAATTTTATGAGCCGGGGTGGGGAAGGGGACTACGGGTTCCTGACCAACCGGATGATAGTTATCGCCAGAAAGGGACAGAGGGTAAAATGACAGAGTTACGAGTCAACGGCGAGCGATTATGGGCGACCATCATGGAGACGGCGAAGATGGGTGCTACCGCCCGGGGTGGTATTTGTCGGCTAACATTGACCGATGCCGACCGCCAGGTGCGTGATTGGTTTGTCCGGGAGTGTCAGGCAGCCGGTAGCAACGTCACCGTTGACGAAATGGGTAGCATTTTCGCCCGCCGGCCGGGTAGAGATAATTCCCGGCCGCCAATCACCATCGGCAGCCACCTGGACACCCAACCCACCGGAGGCAAGTTCGATGGCGTCTACGGCGTGCTCTCCGGTCTGGAGATTTTACGTACGCTGGATGATGCCGACTACACTACCAATGCCCCCCTAGAGGTGGTCAGTTGGACTAACGAGGAAGGCTCCCGCTTCACCCCACCTATGCTGGCATCAGGCGTGTTTGCCGGCGCGTTTGAGCGCGACTTCGCCTATGCTCTTGAGGACTGTGATGGTAGGAAGTTTGGTGAGGAACTGAGGCACATCGGCTATCGTGGCCGGGTAAAGTGCGGCGACCATAAGCTGGGGGCTTACTTTGAATTGCATATCGAGCAGGGGCCGGTCTTGGAGGCCGAAAACCAGGCCATCGGCGTGGTCACCGGTGTGCAGAGCCAGAGTTGGTATGAGATCACTGTCACCGGGCGTGAGAGCCATGCTGGCAGCACTCCGATGCCTCTGCGCCAGGATGCCATGGTAGTCTGCGCCCGTATCGTTGAGGCGACTCATGAGGTCGCCCTGAACCACGCGCCGCTGGCCGTCTCCACCGTTGGCTTGGTCGAAGTCAGGCCTAATTCGCGTAACGTGATTCCAGGTTCCGTCTTTTTTACGGTCGATTTGCGTCATCCGGAGGATGCCGTGCTGCGCCGGATGGAGGAGGAGTTTCGAGCAGCGGTGGACTGGGCGGCCGGGGATATGGGCCTTAAGGTGACCGTGGTGAACAACTGGAGCTCTCCGTCGGTGAAGTTCGATGAGGCCTGCCTGGGCGCGGTGCGCACCGCCGCTGGGGACTTGGGTTACCGCCACCGCGACATCGTTTCCGGCGCCGGGCACGATGCGGTCTGTATCTCCTGGGTAGCGCCGGCGGCGATGATTTTTATTCCCTGCGAGCATGGCATCAGCCACAGCGAGGAAGAGAAAACGGAACCGGAGCATATAACCGCCGGGGCTAACGTCCTGTTGGTCGCCGTTATGGCGCACGACAATACCCTGCGGGACAGGGCATAACCTATCGAACTTCCAAAACGAAGCGCTCCTAACCTATGAATACCTGTATTTTAACCTTGGTTCGCACACCAGGACAATCAAGCTGAAATAGGAAGACCTGCTCAAAGTTCTGAAAAATCCCACTAGATTCCAGTAGGTAAATGAGGCAGACGGAGGCGATGAGTAAATGACGAGTAAAGTGACCGTCGGCGTAGTGCAGATGCACTCCGGTGATGATAAACAGAGTAACTTGGCCAAAGCGGAAGCGCTGCTGGACGACGCTATCGGGAAGGGCGCCGGGTTCATCGCGTTGCCGGAGATTTTTAATATTTGTGGTAACTGGGAAGTGCTGAAGGCAAACGCCGAGCCGGTGCCGGGGCCGACCACGGACCGGTTGTGCCGGAAGGCCCGGGAAAGCCGTATCTACCTCCTGGGCGGTAGTATGCCTGAAATCGCCGAAGGGACGGAAAAGGTGTTCAACACTAGCGTGCTGATAGACCCGTCAGGCGAAGTTATTGCCCGGTACCGGAAGATTCATCTCTTTGACGTCACCATTGGAGACCGGGTGGTGATAAAAGAGTCCGACGCTATGATACCTGGTGACGAGCTGGTTACCGCTGAGACCGGCTATGGTACCGTGGGACTGACCATTTGTTATGACCTCCGCTTTCCTGAGATATACCGGGAGCTGGCCGTCCGGGGGGCAAAGCTCATCTTTATCCCTTCTTCTTTTATGGAAGCTACCGGTAAGGACCACTGGAGTCCCTTGCTGCGGGCCCGGGCGATTGAAAACCAGGTATTTATCGTCGCCCCGAATGAAATCGGACCCATTCCGGGTACTAAAATGCTGAGGTACGGGCACAGTGCCATAATTGACCCTTGGGGAACGTTGCTCGCTCAGGCTTCCGATACCGAGGGCGTGATAACCGCGGAGCTTGATTTTGATTACCTGCTCAAGGTGCGGCGGGAACTCCCGTCTCTGGCGCATCGGCGTCCCAGGGTATACTCCCGGGGGTGATGCTAGGTACGGGCCGGTGGTAACGGCACCGGGGCTAACTAGTCCGGGAAGCGCAGCTTGTGCCGCCGCTTGAAATCGTGATGGGACTCTATCCAGCGGGTGGTGCCGGAGAGGGAGCGCATGGCCAGAGACTGCGTCCGGGCGCCCCCGCCGCTGTAACGCACTCCCTGTAGCAGTTCGCCGCTGCTGGCGCCGGTGGCGGCAAAGAACATATCGTTGCCCGCCACCAGGTCCGCCGCCGTATAGATCCTGTCCACGTCAATGCCAGTTGACGCCGCAGCGCGGCGTTCCTGTTCGTCGCGTGGCCAAGCTTTACCGTGAATCTCCCCGCCGACGCAACGGACGGCGGCGGCGGTGAGCACGCCTTCCGGGGTGCCCCCGATGCCCATGAGTACGTCCACACCGCTGTCTGGTATGGCGGCCTGGATACCGGCGGCAACATCGCCATCAGAGATAAGCTTGACCCGGGCGCCAGCCTCCCGGATTTCCGCTAACAGTTGCTCGTGGCGTGGCCGGTCCAGGACAACCACGGTTATTTCCGGCAGCTTTCTTTTCTTGGCCCGGGCGATGTTGATCAGGTTGTCCGCCACCGTGGCATTAATGTCGATGACCCCTCTCGCCTCGCGTCCTACCACTATCTTGTTCATGTATACAAATTGCCGAGGACAGTTCATGGTGCCCCGTGCCGAAAGGGCGACCGCCGAGATGGCTCCCGGTAGCCCTCGGGCTAAAAGCTTGGTGCCGTCAATGGGGTCAACGGCTACGTCTACCTGTAACCCGACACCGTCACCAACACTCTCACCGATGTAGAGCATGGGGGCCTGATCCTTCTCCCCTTCTCCAATGACCACCACGCCGTCTATCCGGGTATGGTTCAGAGTAGTGCGCATGGCATCCACCGCCGCCTGGTCCACCAGGTCCTTGTCGCCCATGCCCATATAGTGGGCGGCGGCGAGGGCGGCCGCCTCGGTAATCCGCACCAGCTCCATGGCTATGTTCCGCCCGATAGGTCGGGGGGACCGCACTTTTTTCATAGTCGTACCTCCAAGATTTTCATTAAAGCTATTCACCCCGGGCCACCCCTGCTAGAGTTATCGTCTTCCGGGTACCCCGGTATACTGTCGGCTGGAAGGTTATTTCCTGCCCTCCGGTTCCTCGAGGAATTTCAAGTTGGTTGTTTTGGCGGGAGCGGTGAGTAGTGGTGCCACTCTGGCGGTGATTGCTTGGCGTTCCAAGTTGTCGGCCCGGGCCTGCCAGAGCTCGGCCGGTAAGCCACGTGCTTGATAACGACCTACAGCGACCGGTTATTATGTCTCACCAAGGTCTCTCCGGAAACGTAATCCGGTTAGCGCATACCCTTACTTCGTAATTCTTGGAGCAAAGTCCACAATTCACGTTTCTTTCCCGTCTTCAACCTTCGCTCAATAATTACGCGTACCACAAGCCTCTCCTTTCCGGCCGGCAGGATGGCTAGCCGATCGACTCAGTTACGCGGCGCCAGCTATTTCTACTCCCGTGCCGTTTAGGGGTGCCCCCACCCGTGGGGACTATTAATTTTCTGATTCTTATGGGGGTAATTGTCAATACCCTAGTGCGGTCTAACCATACAGGTGACAGGATACTAAACGGCCTCCTGTTCGTGGCCGCAGTACCGGCGATTCCTGTCGGCAAATCTCCATCACCTTGGGGCATCTGGTATGGAAGCGGCATCCGGGAGGGGGCTCGACTGGTGATGGGACCTCACCCGGCAGTGAGGTCCTTTTCCGCTTCTGGTGCGGGTCAGGTACCGAGACGGCTGATAGCAGGGCCTCGGTATACGGATGGAGGGGATGACTGAATAGTTGCTTTCTATTGGCCAGTTCGATTATTTGCCCCAGGTACATCACCGCAATCCGGTCCGAGACGTGTCCGATGACGGCCAGGTCATGGGTAATGAACAGGTAGGCCAGGCCAAACTCGTGCTGCAAGTCCATAATCAGGTTTAGAATCTGGGCTTGGACGGAGACGTCTAGAGCACTGACCGGCTCATCAGCCACCACGAGCTTTGGATTTACCACCAAGGCTCGAGCAATCCCGACGCGCTGCTTCTGGCCGCCGCTCAGTTCATGGGGGTATCTCATGGTATGCTCCGGTTCCAGGCCTACCCGTTGCAGTAGCTCCGTCACCTTTTCCAATCGCTCCTGTTCCGTGCCGATGCCGTGGATGAGCAGCACCTCCCCGATAGAGTCCCCGATGGTCATTTTCGGGTCAAGGGAGGACTGCGGGTCTTGGAATATCATCTGGGCCTCTTTTCTGAGCTCCTTCAGCTGCCTTCTGCCCCATGTCGTAATATCGTTCCCTTTATAGAGGACTCTGCCGGCGGTCGGCTCTTCCAGCCTCAGTATGGCTCTGCCCAGGCTTGATTTGCCGCATCCAGATTCGCCGACTAGACCCAGGGTCTCTTTCTCCATAATATTAAAGGAAACACCATCCACCGCCCGCACATCGGCAACATGCCGGGAGAGTAGTCCGGCGGTCACCGGGTAATATTTTTTCAGGTTTTCCACTTCTACTAATCTTCGGTTCATTTTCAGATTTCTCCTATAGGTGGGCTAGGAATATAGGTGGCAGGCGACGAGGTGTTCCTTGGAGACAATGACTTCCTTTGGTCTTTTCTGGCGGCAGACCATCATACTCCGCGGGCAGCGCGGGCTGAAGATGCAGCCATCAGGGGGGTCAATCAAGCTGGGTATCATCCCCGGGATGGAGGTCAGCCGGTCGCTTCGGGCTGAGATGTCGGGTAGGCAGTCGATCAACCCGTGGGTGTAGGGGTGTTTGGGCTGGTCGAATATATCGTAAACGGTACCGACTTCAGCTATTCGCCCACCGTACATCACCACAATCCGGTCAGCGATACCGGCTACCGTGCCTAGGTCATGGGTGATAAACAGGATAGACATCTCCCGCTGTTGCTTCAGGTCTCGGAAAATATCCAGAATCTGCTCCTTTATGGTGGTATCCAGAGCGGTGGTCGGCTCGTCAGCGATGAGAATCTCCGGCCCGCAGGACAGAGCGGCAGCAATCATTATTCGCTGCCTCATGCCGCCGGAGAACTGATGTGGATAGTCTTTCATCCTTTCCCTGGCCCGGGGTATGCCAACCTGCTCCATCAGGTGTAAGGTCCTCTCCATAGTCGGTCGGCGTTTCAGCTTGAGGTGCATTCTTATCTGTTCAGCTATCTGGTCGCCGACGGTAAACACGGGATTCAGGGAAGACTGGGGGTCCTGAAATATCATGGCGATGCCGTGGCCGCGAATCTGCCGCAGCCTCTTGCCGGAACAGCGTAACAGGTCTTCGTCGTGATACCGTATTTCCCCGTCAATTATTTTGCCTGGAGGACTATCGATTAAACGGAGGATCGACAGCGCGGTGGCGGTCTTGCCACACCCGGACTCGCCGACTAGGCACAGACTCTCTCCTCTCCTGATACCGAAATTGACGCTGTCAACCGCCTTGACCACGCCGCTGCGAGTGAAGAAATATGTCTTCAGTTGTTTTATTTCCAATATGTTATGGTGCATCTCGGCTCCTAAAGCTGACTCCGGGGGTCAAAGGCATCCCGGATGCCGTCTCCTAGGAAATTAAAGGCCAGAACGGTCAAAAAAAGTAGAATTCCGGGCTCAACGGCCACCCACCAAGCCGTATCTAGGCTGCGCTGGCCGGCGTTCAAAATCATTCCCCAGCTGGTTACGGTGGGGTCTCCCAGGCCGATGAAACTCAAGGCCGCCTCGGCTAGGATGACGCCCGGGATGGACAGGGTGGCGATGACGATGACGGAGCTCAGGACATTGGGTATCAGGTGGCGGAAGACGATTCGGGCGTCGCTGGCCCCCAGGGACCGGGACGCCATGACAAATTCCCTGGTCCGGAGAGATAGAGCCTCACTTCTGACCAGTCGGGCGGCTCCGGTCCAGCCGGTGAGGCCTATCACTAAGATGATAAAGACCAGAGAAGGCCCGAAGATGAAAATAATAAATACCAGCAGTATGAAGAAAGGGAAGGTCATCATAATATCGGTGAATCTCATCAGGACCTGATCCACCCAGCCCCCGAAGTAGGCAGAGACCACCCCCATAATGGTGCCGATGAGAATGGCAATAAGGGTCGCCAGCAGACCCACCTGTAAAGATACTCTGGCACCGGAAACGAGCATAGCCAGCAGGTCCCGGCCTTTATCATCAGTGCCCAGCGGGTGCTGATAGGTGCCCGGTATCTCTCGTACTAAAAATTTATCAGTATCCAGGTCATATACCGATTGCTGGATGGTGAAGCCCACGGGGGGTACGTTTTTCTCATCGAAGTTGACCCTGGTGGGGTCCTGGGTGAGGAGAGGGCCGATGAGAGCTACCGCTACCAGGAGTATGATAAAGGCCAATCCTAGGACGGAAAGCCGGTGCCTTTTGGTTCTCTCCCAGTAGTACCGGGTCAGGCGGCGGTTGGCGTGTAGGGGGTACACTCCGTAAAGGACGGCGACGGCCACGAAAAATAGGTAGAAGTACCCCATCGGCTCCAGAATACGGTCAACTAGGTAAATATCCAGCAGGACAATTAGTCCCAGGACCAGGAGCGTACCGATAAATATCAGGTTCCTTTTTCCGCCGACTTTTCGGCTGGTTTGTCTCATCATTCTATCTCTCAATCGTAGCGTATCCGGGGGTCAAGCCAGGTGTAGACGATGTCCGTGGCCAGGTTGGTTAGGAGCACCACTAGGGTGCCGATAAGGGTGATGGTGACCACCACCGGGTAATCGCTGGCGAAGATGGCATTAAAAGATATTCTCCCCAGCCCGGGTATGCCAAAGATAATCTCGGTCAGGTAGGCCCCACCGAAGACGATGCCGCTTAAGCTAAACATTATTATGGTGATAATGGGCAGGATAGCGTTGCGGAATACGTGCTTGCCGATGACCACCCTCTCTGGCAGGCCCTTAGCCCGGGCTGTCCGGACGAAGTCCTTTCCCATATTGTCCAAGGTGGCCGACCGGGCGTATCGGGTGTAGCCAGCCATCATCCCCGTGCCCAGAGTAATCACCGGTAGGATAAGAGCTTTCAGGTTGGCCAGAGAGAACATGGGCAGGCCGGTATCATAGTAGGTCTTGAACCAGCCCAGCTGTACCGAGAATACCAGAATTAACATTATGCCCAGCCAGAAGTTGGGAATGGAGATGCCGATGAAGGAGAAAAAGGTGGCCAGGTAATCGATCCTAGTGTACTGCTTTATCGCTGAGCAAACCCCGATTAACAGGCCCAGGCTGGCGGCGAAAAGCATGCTGAGCAGGATGAGCTGGAAAGAGTAAACCCAGTGTGTTTGAATTAGCTTTATTACCGGCATGGAAGTGCTGAACGACCATCCCCAGTCGCCGCGGGCTAGATTGATCAGGTAATTACCATACTGTTGATATAATGGTTTATCTAGACCGTATCTGGCCTCAACGGCGGCGACTACCTGGGCCGGGTCCTGTGTCCGGGCGGACATGTTGGCCAGATATTTATCCGCCGGGGAGGTGGGGCCCAGCCGGAGCAGGATGAAAGTAATGGTCACCACGCCAAAAGCGATGAGCGCTGCATAGATGAGTCTTTTGATGATGTAGCCCTGTAATCCGCCCCGTTTCAAAGGTCTGCTCCGTCAGGAAGAAACTACGGTTGGGTAAAGTACCATTTGTGGTAGTCCCAGCCCAGCCTCATTCCGGGGATAACCCCCTCGACATTAGCTTGGAAGCCGTGGTTGCCTCTGGGAAAAGTAAGGAAAATAGCCGGCTGGTCATCGGCAATCAGCTGGCTGATTTCGGCGTACATCTCTTTGCGCACTTCCGTGTCCAGTGCTTCCTTGGATCTGACTTTGACAAACAGCTCATCGACTCTGAGGTTGGAGTAGCCCCAGAAGTTCAGGCCGCCGTCGGTGATGAAGAATACCCTTGAGCCTGACGGCGCGATGGGATGGGTATTGAACGCCAGCACTATCATGTCCCAGGGCTTTTCGCTCACCGCATCGGGGCCGTTATTGTACCCCGGCTCCTGTTCTGTGCCGGGAACTTTATTCATCAGGTGTTGTCTGAGAAGAGTAGGCCAAGGGGTCAGCTTGATTTCTATCTCTATACCGACGTCCGCCAACTCCTGTTTTATCAGGAAGGCGATGTCTTCACCGAGCTCGCCGCCGGAAGTAGTGACTAGGGTAAGCTGAATGGGGCTGCCGTCTTTGTCCTGAACTTTAATCGTTCCGTCCGCTTCCTTGGCGCCGTATCCGGCCTCAAATAGCAGCTGCTTGGTCTTTTCCTTGTCGTACAGAGGGCCAAGGCCGAATTTGGTGACCCCCTCTTCGGTGTACCAGAGAGAAGGCTTGGGAATGAAGCTGAAAGCCGGGTCGGCAAAACCGCGGCGTATGGAGTCAATTACCGTCTGCTTGTTTACGGCCATGGACAGCGCCTGCCTCACCTTCTTGTCCTGTAAGCCCTCCCAGCCATTGTTACGTAGATTGTAGACCGCTAAATCGTAGGCCCCGGTGGGTACGGTGTATACGTTTATGCCCTCCATCTGCTTGAACTTGGCCACCTGCTCCGGCTCGACGCCGGCATGGGTGATGTCTCCCGCCTCTAGAGCGGCGTGAACCGCGGCCGATGTCCCGAGGATCTTGGTGACATACTGCTCAAAATAGGGAGCATCGGTATCCTGTCCCAGATAGAAGTCCGGATTGCGCTCAACGACGTATTTATCATTGCGAATCCACTCTTTAAATCGGTACGGTCCCAAGTTGCCGGTGTAGGTCAGGTTGTTGAACTCCTCGGCTTCGGTGAAAGCTTTGACATCACCCTCGTATTTCAGGGCAATATGCTTGGGATAGGGGGTCAGGGAATAGATGGCGTTATCGGCAAATTCCGGGTCAACGGTCTGTCTTTTGACCACGAAGGTCGTCTCATTGACTACCTCAATCTCGACAAATACCGTCTCGCCGTCGACTTCCTCCTGCCAGTCCGTCTGGTAGGTATAGTTGAGCCAATCGGATAACATGAGGTTTTTCAGAGTGTAGACGTAGTCCTCGGCGGTGACCCGGGTGCCGTCACTCCATTCCAGGTCATCCCGGATGGTCATGGTATAGGTAAGGCCATCCTCGGAGATTTCTACCGACTTGGCCAGGTGTCGTAAGACCACGTTCCAGTCATTATCATAGGTGGCTAGGCTGCCGATGGTAAATCCGGCGTAGGAGAAAGACCCGGCGTCAGCGGCTAGGATCCAGTTCAGGGTCTCGGCTTCTCCCCCTGAGGTACCTTCGATGAAAATACCCTGTACCTGGGGTCTGAATTCGGGAGCAGGTGTCGGAGCAGGTGCCGGAGCGGGTGCCGGAGCGGGTGCCGGAGCTGGTGCCGGAGCGGGTGCCGGAGCGGGTGCCGGAGCGGGTGCCGGAGCAGGTGCCGGAGCAGGTGCCGGCACTGGCGCTGGCGTAGGGGCGGCACAGCCCGCCGTGAACATGAGCAATAATATGAGAAAAACAGTCATTCCCTTCATTTGCTGTCTCCTCCTCGGTATTGACCTCCCAATGTTTGGTCTGTTTCAGTAAAGGTCATATTTCATCTTTTCGCTTTACCTCATTTCATTATGATTTAAGTACGATGAGATTGCAAATCATGTTTCGGAAAGCCCGAGAAAAACTTTGGTGATTGACAAGAAGACAATAATGTTCATAATACTGAGAAGCGGATGTCGCTGGACGGCAACCAGTTAATATTTAAAACGGAAGAGATACCATGCAGGAGCTGATTAGAGAGTTTATGGCGCAAAAAAGGGTTGCTGTAGTGGGTGCCACTGATGATCATGAAAAGTATGGCTACGAGACATTCAATAACCTGAGAAGACGAGGTTATGAAGTCTATCCGGTAAATCCCAGACTGAAAGAACTTGAGGGAGTAGAATGTTATCCTACTCTTGCCGATATTTCGGTTATGGTGGACGTCGTTGACTTCGTGGTGCCGCCGGCGGTAACCGCGGAGACACTCGAGGAATGCCTGAGGCTGGGACTTGACCGTATCTGGCTCCAGCCCGGCTCGGAAAGTAAAGCGGCGACAGTCTTCTGCCATAAAAATAAGCTGAAGGTAGCCCATAATACCTGTATGATGCGCAACTAACCGAAGCGATGCGAGAGGATCATCAGGGCAGAATAAGGATAGCTTATGACCGGTTCTATGGCCGATAGCAACTCACTTTTTGATGATGTGGCTTCAGAGTATGATGCCTGGTTTGAAGGGGAAGGGAAGCTTATCTTCGATATTGAGGCTAGTGCCTTGCGGAGAGTGCTGCCCCGGCTACTCAGGCCTTGGCTTGAGGTAGGGGTGGGTAGCGGCCGCTTCGCCCAAGCACTGGGGATAGAGATCGGGATTGACCCGTCAACTAGGTTACTGGAGATGGCTAGGGGACGAGGGATAACCGTCTTCCCGGTAAGAGGCGAAGAGAGTTTCTTTGATGAGGATACCTTCGGCACTGTGTTCCTGATTGTAACCCTGTGCTTTGTCGATTCCCCGTTGAGGGTGCTCAAGGAGGCTCACCGCATACTGAAAACAGAGGGTAAGGTGGTCCTCGGGTTGGTACTGAGAGAAAGTCCCTGGGGGCAATTTTACCGGGCAAAGAAAGAAGCCGGGCACCGCTTATACCGGCACGCCACGTTCTACAGGTACCTGGAAGTAGATAAATACCTGAAGCACGCCGGGTTCGCTGTTGAAAAGATAGTTACCACTCTCTTTCAAAAGCCAGGCGAGGTGACCGAGATAGAAACTCCTCAGGAATGCTCTTCTCCCGAGGCCGGCTTCACCGTAATAGTCGCCAGTAAAATTACCGGACGGTAATTCGGGGCATCTTCGGGTAGTGACTCTTCTTGATCTTTCTCTATCATGGAATATGACCGTTTGGCTCATGGTATTTATTCTTCTACGGCTTCTGGGGATAACGTCCTTGCGCTAGAATTGAGTGTATAGAGAAAGGCGTACCTGCCGCATTACTCTTAAATCGGGAGGGGTGGTATTAGAAGTAGCTGTTTATCAGCAGCCAGTATCGCATGTTGAAATGACACATGTTTCAATTCGGGAAAAGGCCATAAGAATCTTGGAGAGTTAACTCTCTAGGTATAACGTGTCACCGGGAGTGTCTGGCGGCAGTCATATCTGGCGCCGGACTTGCGTCATGGTTTGTGATACAATGATGGTAAGTTACTATTCAGAGATTTAGGAGGTAAAAATGGCAAACAGAAGTAGAGAAGAAGGCAAAGAATATGTCCTCAAGATAGTAAAAGAGCAAAATGTGAAGTTCATCAGGTTGTGGTTTACCGACACCTTGGGGGCTTTAAAGAGCTTTGCCATCACCGTGGGAGAGCTAGAGGGTGCCTTTGAAGACGGCATGGGCTTTGATGGTTCTTCCATTGAAGGATTTGCCCGCATCGACGAAAGCGATATGATAGCACTGCCCGACCCCGACACCTTCCAGATACTTCCCTGGAGACCTCGCGAACACCAGGCCGTAGCTCGAATGTTTTGTGATATTCTGAGGCCCGGCGGTGCATCTTTTGAAGGTGACCCGAGGTACGTCTTGAAGCGGAACCTGAAACGGGCGGCTGATTTAGGTTACACCTATTACGTAGGCCCGGAGCTGGAGGACTTCTATTTCCGGGATTCCCAGGGAACGGAACCACTGGACCAGGGCGGCTACTTTGACCTGACCCCTCTGGATGCGGGCACCGACCTGAGACGGGAGACCGTACTCACTCTGGAAGATATGGGTATCGGTGTGGAGTATTCCCACCACGAAGTCGCCTCCAGCCAGCATGAAATAGACATGAGGTACACCGACGCCTTGACCATGGCGGACAATGTCATGACCTACCGGTTAGTGGTCAAGGAAGTGGCGCTAAAGTACGGGGTCTATGCCACCTTTATGCCCAAACCGGTTTTCGGCATCAACGGTAGCGGGATGCACACCCATCAGTCGCTGTTTACCGGTGACCGAAACGCCTTCTTTGATAAAGATGATGAATACCATCTTTCCAAGATAGGCAAGTGCTATATCGCCGGGCTACTTAAGCACGCGCCGGAAATTACCTCGGTTGCCAACCAGTGGATTAACTCCTACAAGCGGCTGGTACCGGGCTACGAGGCGCCGGTATATCTTTCCTGGGCGCGGCGTAACCGCTCCGATCTGGTCCGAGTTCCCGAGTATCGCCCCGGCAGAGAAAAAGCAACCCGGATTGAATTCCGGTCTCCTGATCCGGCCTGCAATCCTTATCTCGCCTTCAGTGTCATGCTGGCGGCAGGGCTGGAGGGGATTGAAAAAGGATACGAGGTTCCCGAGCCGATAGAAGAAAACGTCTATGAGATGTCGGAAGAAGAAAGGCAACGAAGAGGGATAGGCACTTTACCGGACAGCCTGTTGGAAGCCATCCATCTTACTGAAAAAAGTAAGCTGGTGCGGGAAGCCCTGGGTGACCATGTTTTCTCCGCTTTCGTCGAAAACAAGAAGATTGAGTGGGACCAGTACCGCACTCAGGTAACCGAATACGAACTGAACAGATATTTGCCCATTCTATAAGCTAAAGTAGTCTAACACAACCAGAGGAATTAGAATGCACCAGCTTCGTATTGGTATGGTTCAGCTAAACACCACGGTTGGTGACTTCAAAGGCAATACCAGGAAAATTCTAGAAGCCATCACCGAAGCTAAGGTGCTCGGCGTTGACTTGCTTACCTTTCCTGAGCTTGCCCTTTGCGGTTATCCCCCGGAAGACCTGTTGTTCAAACCTCAATTCATCGCTGAAAATATGAGGGCACTGGATAAGGTCATTACCCATTCGTCTGGACTAACTATTGTGGTTGGTTTCGTTAATGCCGATGAGAATACTTACAATGCGGCCGCCATTATCCATGATGGCAAGCTGGTCAGCATCTACCACAAGATATACCTACCTAACTACGGTGTTTTTGATGAAAATCGTTATTTCCAAGCCGGCAGTACAATTCCGGTTTATGTCATCGCCGGCGTTGGTGTCGGTATTAACATTTGCGAGGATATCTGGTACGAAACCGGACCAGCGATGACACAAGCTTACTCCGGAGCTGAGGTCATCGTCAACATCAGTGCTTCACCATATCACGCCGACAAGGGAGCTACCAGACAAAAAATGCTCGGCGCCTGTGCCTCAGACAACGTAGCTATTATCGCTTATAATAACCTGGTCGGTGGGCAAGATGAGCTGGTCTTTGATGGCAACAGTATGGTGCTGAATGAGAAAGGAGAGCTAATCGCCAGGGGTGAGCAGTTTACAGAGGACTTGGTCGTCGCTGACCTTGACGTCGAATCTGTCTCCCGAACTCGTCTTCACGATATGAGATGGCGAAGGGAAACGGTGCCAAAAGAAGCGCAAAGTCAGGCGACTAAAATAGTAATATCCAAAGCGCCAACAATAATGCCGAAACCACCGTTACCACCGAAGCAACTTCAGGCACGTACTCTTCCCGGAGAAATCTACGATGCCCTGGTGTTGGGCACCCGCGACTATATCCTCAAGAACAACTTTAAAAAGGTAGTCATCGGGCTTTCCGGTGGCATTGATTCCAGCCTGGTAGCGGCTATCGCGGTTACTGCCTTAGGTAAGTCAAATATAGTAGGCGTGGCCATGCCCTCAGACTATTCGTCTCCCGGTAGTCTATCAGATGCCAAATTACTGGCCCAAAATCTGGGAATCAAGCTGATGACGATCCCGATTACTCAGGTTTTCCAGACTTACCGGGCGATACTGACGAAGGCATTTAAAGGGACCGAACCCAATGCTACTGAGGAAAATATTCAGGCGCGCATCAGAGGTAACATCCTGATGGCGTTATCAAATAAGTTCGGCTGGTTGGTACTCACCACCGGTAATAAGAGTGAGATGGCTACTGGCTACGCTACTCTGTACGGGGACATGGCGGGCGGTTTCGCGGTAATCAAAGATGTACCCAAAACCTTAGTCTACAAACTAACCCGGTATCGTAACCGCCTAGCCGGTTATGCTTTAATCCCGTCCACCATTATTGATAAAGCACCCTCCGCTGAACTAAGGCCGGAGCAAAAAGACACTGATACCCTACCTCCCTATGAACAGCTCGACCCAATTCTAACCGCTTACGTCGAGGAAAATAAAAGCATCGAGCAAATTAGCGCCCTGGGATTTGACCAGACAACGGTGAAAAAAATAGCCCGACTAGTTAACGGTAGCGAATATAAACGCCGTCAGGCTCCGCCCGGGATTAAGATAACACCCAGAGCCTTCGGCCGTGACCGAAGACTACCCATCACCAATCGATTCAAGGAAAGTTAAAGGCCTCACTTTATCGGGATCTGCCATGGCACGAAATGATGAAAATTACTCCATTACATAGCTGTTATTGTTTCTCTATATTACCCTAGCTACATTCCGTATACCCATAACTCTGATTATTTATTACTAGTTAAACAATCTAGCGTAACGTACCACCGACAAAGAAGAGCCGCTTTCTTTCTAGTCTTCAGGTTAGCAGTATTACTAGCCCAGTTCTTGGGAGGTAGAGCGCAGGTCATTAACTAAAACCTGTTGCCGCAAGCTTTTATAAAATGTTATTCTTATTAGAAATACCATCAGAGGCCAAACGTATAGAGAAGTAGCATCGTAAGACCAAGGTTTGTGATGCGAATCTAAAATAACCCGCCATTTTTTAAGCGCTTCCGTACCTCATCAGATTAACTAAGATGGTACCGTTCCCTCAGCAGGAAGACGAAACTCTTGACACGCCTATCTTGTAGGAAAGGATATTAAATGAAAGTCACTAAGAGAGAAACTGCCTTTGAAGGCAAATACCTGAGATTGGTCAGAAAGACTTCGGTCACGCCGACCAACGAAGAGGTCATCTGGGAAACCGTAGAACGAACAAATGTCTACGGTAATGGAGCTGTCGGCATTGTTGCTTTAACCAGAAAGGGAGAATTTATCCTGGAGCGGCACTGGCGGGCGCCAATTGAATCATATGTTATTCAATTTCCTGGAGGATTGACCGATAACCACCAAGAGAGCCCTGAAGAAACCGCCCGGAGAGAGCTCCGGGAAGAAACCGGTTACGAAGCAAACGAACTGGTCCTCTTTTTATCCGTACCGACCTGTCCGGGGCTATCCTCTTCAACCGTCGGCTTTTACTTCGCCCCGGAAGTCGAGTACACGGGAGACGTGAAAAGAGATATTGCCGAAGAGATGGAAATCTTAACCATCCCGAAAAACGACCTGCCTAAATTCCTACTAAACCTACCGGATAATACCATATTGGACCTCAAAGTACCTGGCATAATCTGGCTACTAGCCACAAAGAGGCTAATATAATACAAAATCGGAGAGCCGACAAGGACTTCAATGTAAAAAGTGGTATCATTTACTGATGCCGGGCAGTCTTTGTTCGAAGGAATAAGGATATTGCTGAGTAAATTACTGTTAGATGACAAAAGGTACCAGTTATTCCTTGGTGGTATGGTACTTACAGGGGGCGTTTCTTTCCTTCTGCTGTTTTACCTGATATGGTCAGGGGTATTTCAAGGACTACTCCCGGCAGAGATTGCCATACCAGGCCGTGATTTTAAAATCCTTTACAATGCCGCCACCCGGTTTTCTCAGGGCGCCAGTGTAGCGGAGGCGGGATATATTTACTTCCCTCTGGTGGTCTATTATCACCAACTCTTCAGTCACATCAGCTTCTACCCAGCCTTCATAACCATAAGCCTATGGAGCCTGCTATTGGCCGTCATCGCAACCTTCCTGGCAATCAAAATCCTGGACCATTATCAAGTTAGGCTATCTACTGCCGGAAAGTGGCTGGTCCTATTTTCTATCATCTTCTTTTGTCCGGTTACCGCCTCGCTTAACAGCGGCAACGTAAATACTCTGGTATTTTCCTTTATCACTATGTTTTTCTTCTTTTTCTGCGTCAGGAACAAGAACGTATATGCCGGCCTATCGTTAGCGGTAGCGACCGTATTCAAAATTTTCCCCGCCGCCCTGCTGCTCCTGGCCGCTTTCCAGAGAAGGTTTAAATTCGTCCTAGTTTTCCTATTGATACTAGCCCTGATTGGTGTCTTCTCCATTCTACTCCTAGGAATCCCGGCGCATCTTTATTTTATGGAATACGTGGCTTTCTATCAGGACGGCAAGGCAGCAGGCTCAAACGCCGCCATTTCCAGCGTTATTTATAATTCCCTGGAGCTACTTAATATAACGGGAACCACACAAAGTACCGTCAATATCAGCTGGCTGTTTATCCGGTTAGCCTTTGTGTTTACCATATTGGGTTACCTGTATCCGCTGTTCCGGACCAAGGCAGAGGTCTTCCGAAATAAGGAATGGACGATATTACTGTTTTCCCTCTTCAGTGTCCTGATGGTCAGCCTGACAAGTCACTCCTGGGTTTACTACGCCAGCAGCCTAATATTACCCTTCTTGCTATTCGTTTTCTGTTTGAAATTAACCACCTCCGAAAAAACACTACTGACGATTTCTATCGCCTTCTTCTCTTTCAATACCCACATTGAAAGCCTTTCCGCGGTGGTAGGGGGTGCGTTCTCCACTCTAGTCTACGTGGTGCATCCCGGCGTAATCGGCTATCTATCATTCTTGACTCTCGTACTGCTGAAAATAGCCAGGTTACGGCAGGCAGGATATCAACAGGCACCAAAAGGGTAATAAATATGAAAATAACGGTCATCGGGATTGGTTACGTCGGGTTAGTCACCGCAACTTGCCTGGCTGAAATGGGAAACCAAGTCTGCTGCGTAGAAAAAGAAGCCGGTAAACTCGAGAAACTTAAAGCGGGAATCCCTCCTATTTACGAACCGGGCCTACCGGATCTTCTGACCAGCAATCTAGCCAACCAAAGACTGACTTTTTCCACCAGTATCGGTCATGGCGTGAAACATTCTCATCTCATCTTTATTTGTGTCGGCACCCCGGAGCGTGATAACGGGCGCCTTGACCTTTCGCAAGTAGAAGAAGTCGCCCGTAAAATTGCCGCCGACCTTACGGAATATAGATTACTGGTAATAAAAAGCACCGTTCCCATAATCACTCAGAAACAGATAACCACCGTTATCCGTCGCCATAAAAAAAAGGGGGTACCCTTTGAGGTAGCCAGTAACCCGGAATTTCTCCGCGAAGGGTCAGCGGTATATGATTTCATGAATCCCGACCGAATCGTAATCGGCGTGACATCAACCAGAGCAAGGAAGCTACTGGGTGAATTATACGCCGGTTTTAATTGCCCGAAAGTAGTGACCACACCCATCGCCGCCGAACTAATCAAGCATGCTTCCAATTCCTTCTTGGCACTCAAAATATCCTACATTAACGTCGTCGCCGACATTTGCGAAAAGGTCGGCGTTGATATCAAGGACGTAGCCTCGGGCATGGGCTATGACCACCGTATCGGGCGCGATTTCCTGGAGACCGGTATCGGATACGGCGGAAGCTGCCTGAGCAAGGACGTGAAGACTTTTGCCTCCGTGGCTCAAGGACTGGGTATCGATTTCAAGCTGTTACGGGAGACGGAAGCAGTAAACCAAGATAGAGCTATCAGATTCGTCGATAAGGTCAAAAAGGCAGCCGGTACTTTATCAGGCAAAACTATCGCCGTGTGGGGGTTATCCTTCAAACCCGATACCGATGATATCAGGGAAGCGCCGAGCCTGAAAATTATTCCCGAGCTGCGGAAAGAAGGAGCTAAAATCAAGGCTTATGACCCGGCAGCCACGGCATCGTTCCGGCGAGCTTTCCCGAAAAACGAGAGCATTACCTATCAGAGTGATATGTACCAGACACTAGCCGGAGCCGACGCCCTGCTGGTCCTGACCGAATGGGACCGGTTTAAGAACGCCGATATTAAACATATGAAGAGCCTGATGAAGACCCATGTGATTATTGACGGGAGGAATATCTATCCGCCGGACACGATGAGAGGAGAAGGATTTCAATATTACGGGGTAGGCAGATGAACGTGCTGATTACCGGGGCTGCCGGCTTTATCGGCAGCCACTTAAGCGACAAGTTTATCAGTGAAGGACATCGGGTAACCAGCCTTGACAACTATCTGACCGGGAGTCCTGATAATTTAGAACATCTCCGCAATGAAACACGTTTCAAGTTCATCGAGCAGGACATCACCCAGCCATTTACCGCAGCCGATGATATCGACCTGGTAATGCACTTCGCCTCTCCGGCCTCACCAAAAGACTATCTGGCTCATCCCATGGAAACGATGAAAGCGGGCTCTACCGGCACCCGGCTAACCCTGGAACTGGCCCGGGAAAAAAAGAGCCGTTATCTCATGGCCTCTACCTCGGAAATATACGGTGACCCGGCGGTACACCCGCAGGGTGAAACTTACCGGGGAAATGTTAATACCTTAAGTCCTCGGGCAGTCTATGATGAGGCGAAACGGTTTTCGGAAACCATTTGCCTGACCTACTACCGAGAATTCGGCCTGGATGTCAGAATCGCCCGAATTTTCAATACCTACGGAGAACGAATGCAAGTAAATGACGGACGGGTCGTTCCCACGTTTTTAACGCAAGCCTTGAAAGACGAACCTATCACGGTATACGGTGACGGGACACAAACCAGAAGCTTATGTTACATTTCGGACTTAGTAGAAGGTTTATACCACCTGACCACGCTGGAAGGACTAGCGGGAACTGTGGTGAACCTGGGCAATCCAGACGAGCTTCAAATTATCGAGGTGGCCAACCTGATCAGGCAGCTGACGGGAAGCAGATCGGGCATCGTATTCCAGCCTCTACCGGAGGATGACCCTAAAAGACGCTGTCCTGATATCATCAAGGCCAAGCGATTATTAAACTGGCAACCGGAAGTATCCATTAACCATGGGTTGGAAAAGACCGCCAGATATTTTGAACGGATCCTGAATATCAACAAGGAGGAGTAAACCGTGAAACTTTCTATCGTTATGCCGTGTTATAACGAAAAGAATACCATTCTACAAATTATGGAAAAGGTCAAGGCTTCCCCGCTGGACAAGGAAATAATCGTAGTTGACGACTGTTCCACCGATGGCACCAGAGAGATTCTGAGGACGCAAGTAGCCCACCAGGTTGACCGGATTATCTATCATGAGCGTAACCAGGGTAAAGGCGCCGCCCTGAGAAGCGGGTTTGCCGAGGTTCACGGCGACATCGTAATCGTCCAGGACGCTGACTTGGAGTATGACCCGGCAGAATACGAAAAACTGATCAAGCCGATACTGGAAGGTAAGGCCGACGTGGTTTATGGTTCCCGATTCAGGGGGGGCCAGACACGCAGAGTACTGTATTACTGGCACGCCTTGGCCAACAGGTTTCTAACTAGCCTGTCCAATATATTCACCAATATCAATCTCACCGATTTAGAATGCTGCTACAAAGTGTTTCGTCGAGACATAATACAGTCCATAACTATCGAGGAAAATCATTTTGGCGTTGAGCCCGAAATCACGGCTAAAATAGCCAAGATGAAGTGCCGAATCTACGAAGTGGGTATCTCATACTCCGGCAGGCGTTATGAGGAAGGAAAAAAGCTTGGCTGGAAAGATGGTGTCAGAGCTATCTGGTGCATTTTGAAATACAATCTAATAAAGAGAGAATCGAGAGACTAGATATGACCAAGGTTCAGATAACTAGAGGCTACGGAATACTCGAAAACTACTTAAGCAAGAAAAGATATGCCATAGCCAATAGATTAATTCCTTTTTCACTTAGGAAGGGTCGTATCTTTGATATCGGTTGCGGAACCTTTCCGAGGTTCTTATACAGCACCTCCTTTGCCGAAAAATATGGTCTAGACCAGGTAGTAAGTGCCAGCAACAGATTTACGAAGGAAAAGATTTATATCCAGGAGTTCAATTTGGGTAGCAACACCAAGCTACCTTTCGAAGACGGTTTTTTCGATGTGGTTACCATGCTGGCTTTGATTGAGCATCTAGAATATGACACGGAGGCTAACCTATTAGGAGAAGTATATAGAATCCTCAGACCGGATGGGGTCAGTATATTAACTACCCCGGCCAAATGGGTTAACATACTTCTAAAAAGCATGGCCTGGTTTCGCCTGGTCAGTCCAAGAGAAATAGCAGAACACAAATACCTGTATGACCCCCATAAGATACTGGAAATATTCGAATTGAACAACTTCCGTGAAGAGAACATAGAAAACGGCTTCTTCGAGATGCGCATGAATATCTGGGCCAGGGCTACCAAGACTACGTGATTTACTTTACCGGTTATCAGCCCGTCCGGGTAATCAGGAAACATCCTCCCACCACCAGGATAATACCCAGCCAGTGGAGTGGGGCAATATGTTCTCTGAGGAAAACGAAGGCGATTAAGGCGGTAATGACATAAGCCAGGCTCATCAAGGGGTAGACGAAGCTAACATTCAACGTAGACAGGGCACCCAACCACAGGACGGCAATAGCCGCATAGCAAAGTATACCCAGTAAGACACGAGGGTTAGTGAAGACATGAAACAGCGTGTTAAAATTAAAAAGATGTCGTACACTGTTTATTTCTCCAACCTGACTCATGCCGCTTTTCAAGATAATCTGTCCTACTGAGGCGCAAAGAATACAAATTAGTACCAAGGTCAACGCGAACATAGCACTCCCCTTTCTTTTAATTAGCAGTCGACTTAAAAAACTCATTGAATTGTCCTTGAACATAATCAAGCATTTCCTACCTGATGTCAAGATAAATACTGGCCGAGAGAATAAAGCCCAGAACCAAGTGTTATACGCATTTCGACTACCGCGCAACCGCCTGAAATACCATCGCTTCACCCGGAATACATTTAAATTTGGAACATGACGGGAGACTTAATTGGCACCAAGTTTCTTTAGTTCGCATTGACAGGCCAGGGTGATAATTATAAATTATTTAGAGCAATTGCTCTATACTTACTATTCAGAACACGGGGCTCTATTGAGCCAATTATGTTTCAGGAGGTAATAGTATGAACAAGCGAATAGCCGTAGTGGGAGCCGGAGCGATAGGGGCGGCCATCGGGGCCTACCTGATAAAAGCGGGCCATGATATTACCTTGATAGACCAATGGGCGGCCCACATAGAGAAAATTCGTAGTGATGGTTTGAAGTTAACGGACCAGAACGGTGAGTCCACCGTACCAGCCAAAGCCCTTCACCTGAGCGATGTCAGCAACCTGTCGGAACAATTCGATATCGTCTACCTTTCGGTCAAGTCATACGATACGCAATGGTCGACCTATTTAATTGAGCCGTTCCTAAAACCCATGGGCTTCATCTTACCGGCGCAAAACGCCTTAAATGACGAGCTAGTAGCCAGTATAGTGGGCTTCAGTCGCACCGTGGGCTGTGTGCCCCACATAGGCAGCGCTGTATATGAACCGGGGCATGTCATTCGTACCGACCCGACGACCTCCCGTTCCTTCACGATTGGCGAGCTATCGGGATTGATTACTCCCCGGCTCTTGGAAATCGCCGATAACCTGAAAGTTACCGGACCCAGCGAATTGACGACCAACATATTGGGCGAGCGCTGGGCCAAGCTAGTGGTAAACTGCATGAGGAATACCATCGCCGGCCTTATCGGCCCCGCTTTATCATCATTAACCGAGGCCCAAAAAGACACCACCGACTTAATCAGAGCAGCCACCGGTTGTGAAGTAGTCCGGGTAGGTCTAGCGCTGGGGGTAACGATAGAACCGGTATGGGGCATTCCCGCCCAGGAATTAGCGGAGACAACCACCCGGAATAGCCTCGAAACATTAAAAGATAAGTTGGAAGCACACGCGCGGCAGATAGAAGCGACTCCAGATCAGGCACAGAAGGTGGGAGCACCGAGCCGCCCGTCGCTTTTGCAGGACGTGATAAAGGGCCGGCGCACCGAAGTGGACTACCTCAACGGGCACGTGGTAAAAAAAGGTGAAAAACTAGGCATCGCCACCCCGATGAACCGGGCTATCACCGACCTGATGAAGAAGCTGGAGAAGGGAGAAATCAAACCGGGCCCATCCTACCTACCCCAACTGACAGCGCACCTAGCGTTTTAAGATAGACTGAGAAGACGATTAGACTTCTACCCATCATCAGATTTTCGTGGCCTCGGTCAGGCCACCGTCGGCCACCAGTACCGCCCCGGTGACGTACTTCGCCTCATCTGAGGCCAGAAACAGAGCGGCATAGGCGGTATCCCAAGCATCACCCAGCTTCCGAACGGGAATCTTATCTGCCCGCTCTTTGAATATTTTTTCAACATCCTCAGCGTGGGCATCGGCCACTGCGGTCTCCATTACCGGAGTACGGATATACCCAGGTACCACCGCGTTCGCCCGGACTCCTCTGGCGGCATGTTGAATGGCTATCTCCCGGGTAAGCGCAATCACCCCAGCCTTAGATACGGAATAAGCCACCGACGGAAACTGTAATCTTTTGATGGCGGTGATAGAAGAGATATTGACGATGGCCCCACTCCTCTGTTTCTCCATTTGGGGAAGGACGTATTTACAGGTCAAAAACATGCTTTTCAGGTTAATATTCATTATTTCGTCCCACCTTTCCTCGCTGGTACTCAGGACATCACCGATACCCGGGATACCGACATTGTTATGGAGGATATCAATCCGGCCAAAGACCTCAATACATTTGGCCGCCATGCACTGACAGTCAACGGCTCTGGTCACGTCTCTCTGAAACACGGTACATTCTCCGCCCTCTTGGTCAATGACACGCCGAGTCTCCTCAGCCGCCGCCAGATTACAATCAACCAGCATGACCCGCGCTCCTTCCCGGGCATAAAGAATGGCAGCAGCCTTCCCGTTTCCCATACCCGGTCCGCTGGCACCGGCGCCTGTAACGATGGCCGTTTTACCTTTGACACGTTCTCCCATATTTCAACCTCCTACTACTTTATGTCAACTAATTTAACGCCCGGCTAATAGCCGATCCCTACCGGTAATGAACCCTCGGTGTGCAAAATGTGGCCAAGACATGGGCCAGGTAACACCTTTTCCTTGATTCAGGCACTTCTATCCATTTCAGGGGATTACAGGTATAGGGATACCGATAGGCAGCTTCGTACCAGCCGAACCAACTGCTAAAGGTAGCCAAATAGACCACCAAGAGCGCCCAGAAGTTTAAGCTGGTAATTTTAGAGGAGAAAAGAGTCTCGTAGAATTCAATAAGGCTAGAACCAAGAACTATAGCGAAAAGAAATGGCACAATGGCAAGCCATTCTGTCAGTCTCGCGCCTGACGATTTACTACTGGTTTTAATCTTCATCCGTCTACTTCTATTCTCCGTATCTGCAGTTATAATTTAGCTATTCCATATCGAATAGCTAAATTATAATCCTATTTAGGTGATTGTCAATATCCCTTATGAAACTGAATCGCAGGTGTTGCCAGATATGCTATAATTTGTTTACCTAAAAAGCTAACCAGCCAGGAGTTAAAAAGCAGGGGCCGGGATAGACGTGTTTGAACAGGAGCCAACTCCATCAGATAATCCTTTGCTCAAGCTGGGTAATGTCATCGCTACCCCTCATCATGTAGCTATGAATGAATAATTTTTTACCACGGGATGGCAGGTAATCGTTAAACAGATTTCACAGATGCTGGTCAACCGGAAAGTCTGGGGCAAGACAGAGTTTCAGACCAAGCTGAAAAGATGCCGAGAAGTCATCAGTTTAATTTACCCGGTCCGCAGGCTAAGACTTACCTGAAGTCGTAACCAGCCAGAAGAAGCTTCTCGCTCTAAAGTTATCGATACCGTAGTGCCGAGATAAACTCCAGCGCCGGCCGTTACTACGGGAGCCTCGGAAAATAGTTATTTCCTAATTATCATACCAGTTAATCATTCACGGCGGTACTCTACTAAAAAACCAATGCTGTTAAATACGTTCCGGAAATGCTATCATTCTTAATAAT
>NZCW01000018.1 GCA_002688435.1 Dehalococcoidales bacterium | reverse complement strand
GCTAACACGGCTGCCCTTTGCCCCAATTGTTACAGAAAAATGCACATCCTCAACCTAATAAAGGATAAGAAATACTTATTCATAAAAGCTGTTCAATAGGTAATGTTAACCTTCAGCTCATTGGCTTTCCGGAAATATAGCAAGCCCGGGAAGCGATTATGTCCGGCTATCAGGGCATGCCGCTGACGGAATCTGCTTGAAGGATCTCCTCTACTCATCTTCAGATTCAGGCGGGATGCTGAAGGTGTAAGTCTGACCTATCTTCCAGCACCTATTTAGTGCTTCTAGGAGTTTAAGGAGCCCAGGGTAGTGGGTCCTCCCGGCATCCATCCGCATTTCCCAAATCTCATCCAGTATCGTCCCTCCCCCAGCATCGCTTCCGGCATCTTCAGCATAATGCCACAAACTTCCCGATTTCTCTACCCCTTCTGCCAACTTTTCCCCTTCTTCCAACATTAGCTCCATCACCTCTCTCGGATGGAAAGCCTTCAGCCCCAGCAGTACCCGTTCCCCCTTCGATATTTCTCTTCGCCGCAGTTCTTCTACCACCTCTATCATCCGCCCCCATAGCCTTTCCCCCATAATCCATAGCACCAATGAATTTTCTGGGCTCAAAAGAGTAGGCGTGTCTCTTGACTCCTGCAGTGATGACATCACGTCAGCATAGAAGGTCTCTTTAAGGTCCCTGGCTAGGACCCCAGCGACGCCACTCTTTACCTGTGTAATCAACAGAGATAACAGGTTGGCGCAGGTGTAAAGTTTGTCAGTAATAGCATCAACTAAGGCCTTTTCAACATCTTCACCAAAAAAGTCCAAATATACATCTGGATAAGTCTGGTCTTCCTCGCCTGGCATGGTATGTATGCCCGGCTTCGGAGGCATCTTGTACTTTTCCAGTCCCTTGAGTCGTAAAATATCCTCGACCCAAGCTATAAAGTCCTTTTCTCTCTTTTCTTTCATGGCCGCGTCTTCTTCGGTTAACTTATCGGTGAGTATGGCGCCTCTTTGCCTAAGGCTCTCGAATAAGTCAGTTACCTCAAAACGATTAAAGAGGATAGTCCAAAGAAAGTGCCGAACCTTGTTACTAGTACGAATGACTCCACGTCCTTCGGCAATCATAGATCGTTTTCTATCTAGGCCTGGTCCCGCATGAGCTTGCCCTTGGGTAGTGAGGGTAACTTCCACTGCTACCCCTTTCTTTTTAACCTCACTGTGCACACCAACAAGCATCTGGTCCCAGTCTATCGGCTTGGTTGCAGCAGTAGTTTTCTTTAATCCTTCTATCGGGAATCTAGTCCATCTGTGACAGGGAACCCCCTGCCCCCGACCGATAGTACAGAGGCTCTCGTCATTAGTTATAAGGGTAACGGGTATAGATTTAAACAGCTCGAGGCATTCTCCGGTAAGCAGCAACAATCCAACGTCCACCGGTCCCAATACTTTCTTTATCTCCGCGAGTTGCTCGAATGCCGAAACGTATTTATTTTTTTCCGGATTAGCATTAGCTATTATCCAACCGGTCTTTATGGGGATTCCTTCTCTTATAGTGGCTTCGTTAACCTGGTATAGCCTTTCCAACCTTTTTTTAGCTTTCTCGGCCTTAGCGCGAGTTTCTGGAGATGTTCTTTTCCACTTCACCATCAGTTCGAATATTTCTATGACTACCCTATTCGGAAGCACAAAGAGGTTTTGCCCTTTGGCCTTTACCTCCCAATGATCGAATTCTGGCTCATTCACCAGTACGTTCGTATCCATCACCAGTATCCGAGCGGGATGCCGCCTATCAACTAGACGAGAAATATTGGATAAATCGAATACATTTGGCATATTTTCTTCCTCTTGTTGTTCCGTTCCTGTTTCTCAATCACAGTGGTTATCAATACTACTGTTTTTGGGGAGGCAGGTCAGGTTGCCGTAAAGACAACGGCAGTAATAAGAAAAGCAGTCATTCCCCAAAATGCATTAATCACAGAGAATCACCTGGTTCTCTTTGGAATCGGAGTATTAGAATAAAATGTCCCAGGCCAGTAGGATCACTAAGCATAGTAGTACCACCAGCACCATTACGCCCAACGAAATCCGATAGCGGTCCGGGCTAAAGTCTGACGGCTCGAAGGCCGGCTTCCTGTTGCTGAAGAAAACATGCCCGGCATGACGGATAGTCTCGGCCAGAAAACCCGGAGGATTAGCACCTAACTTGACGCTAAAATGGACCAACCGGAGAGATAAGCCTTCTACTGCGTCCAAAAAACGGCACAACGTAACACTGAACACGCGGTAGGTCAACCGGGATGGCCTTCGGTAGACCCAGTCTGTGTCTAGAGTAATCGTTGCTTCAACATGCATTTTTCTGATTACCAGCCAGAAAGCCAGTCCGGCAAAAATAAGCAGCTGCATCGTTTCCATTAGATGCGAGGCGGTATAGGGCTGGTAATGAACGGCAAAGGGCAGCAGGTTATAAAGCAGCGTCGGGTAGACACCAATGGCGATGCATATCATGGCGGTCAACGCCATACCCAAGTACATACCCAATGGGGTGCGCTTCGGTTTGAGCCCGCGGTCGGTGCTGAACCAGGTAAAGTACGGGAGCTTCAGACCGATAGAGAGAAAGGTGCCGACAGAAGCTAGATTCAGCAGCAACACTATGACTCCCAGGTGTTCCAACTCAGCGGCATGGATGACCATGGACTTACTCACGAAACCGCTGAAGAGCGGCACACCGGAGATAGAGAGAGCGCCAACCATAAACAGTATCAGAACCAACGGTGCGGACCGTATTAACCCGCCAAGTTCGGTAAGCTTGTTCCGCCCGGTGATATAGAGAACGGTGCCCATTCCCATAAACAGCAGGCCTTTATAGAGAATGTGGGCAAAGGCATGCGCGGTGGCTCCGTTGACCGCTACCGCGGTGCCGATACCGACGCCGCAGACCATATAACCCACCTGACTGATAATGTGATAGGCCAACAGGCGCCGACCATCGTTGGCTAGGAAAGCGAAGACCACTCCGTAGACCGCCATAATGGCACCGGACCACATCAGTAACTCTAAGCCGGAAAATCCACGGGCTAGAGCATAAACTGCTACTTTCGTGGTAAAGGCGCTGAGGAAAACGCTACCGGTAACCGTACTTTCTGGATAAGAGTCGGGCAGCCAACCGTTAAATGGCGGGACAGCCGCATTGAGAGCGAAACTCACAAGAATCAGAGATGAAGCGATGCCGCCATCAAAGTGATTGAATATTAGCGAACCGGTCTCCCCGATATGCCACAGGATACCGACCATCAAGGCGCTGCCGCCGAGAGCGTGTACTATGAGGTAACGGAAACCGGCCCGCCTGGCTTCTGGCGTCCGCCGTGCCCAGATAAGGAAAAGGGAGGAAACGGCCATTATTTCCCAAAAGACGAGTAAGGTAAACAGGTCACCCGCAAAGACCACGCCTAGCGAAGAACCGACATAGAGCAGCGCCGATACCTGCTGCAAGGTATCTTTCAGATGAAAACCGTAGACACCGCCTAGAAATCCCATGATGACGAAAACATAACCGAAGGCGAGGCTCAATTTATCCACCCGGCATAATACCAGTTCGTAGTCTAGGAAAGGCATCGTCAAGGTTGCTCCTGTTTCTAGGCGCAGGAGAAAGAAGAAGGCAGCTAATGGAAATACCAAGAAAGCGGCCGTTCTCCATCGGCGTGGCAATAACGGCAGCAAAGCTGCCCCGAACAGGAAGATAAATGCCAGCGGGAAATTATTCATTGTCATCATCATTATCGTAGTGGTCTTCGTCGCGCTGCAGCCAGTAATGCCCGAGCAGTTTGGCCACCGCGATTAATGCCAGGCAACCGAGGAACCCGAACAAGGAAAAGAATCCGGCTAGGTGAGACCAGGAAAAACCGTTATGCGCCTGCCCGTTCATCAGGAAGATATCAAGCAAAACGAAGATGATCAACGCGGTAATGGTAACCACCAATACTCGCTTCATGGTCCGCCTCCACCGAGTACATTGCTGGCAACGCGAGCCGCCAATTGGAATAAAAATGGGAATTGGTCCGGGAAAAGTCCGAGTAAGAGTGAGAACATAGCGGTCAGCACCAAGGGAATTAACATTGAAGGTGACACCTCGCCGTATTTAACGAATTTATCGGAACCCCGGAAAAAGGCGCGACAGACAATACTCATAAGGTAGCCAGCGTTAAGCAAACCGCTGATAAGAAAGGTGGCTGCGTAAATTGTCTGCCCGACGTCCAGCGTACCCTGTACCAGATACCACTTACTGATAAACCCGTTAATCGGCGGTATCCCGGCTAGTCCCAGTGAGGCTAATGTAAAAGCACTCATGGTGATTGGCATCTGCCGGCCGATTCCGTTCATTTCGCTTACGTTCTGGCAGTGAGTACGGACGTAGATGGCCCCGGCGCAGAAAAATAGGGTTATTTTGGTCATCGCGTGGTTGACGATATGGAGTAGGCCGCCAATCCAAGCGCTCGGTGAAAACAGGGCCAAGCCGAGGACAATATAGGACAAATGACTCACTGTGGAATAGGCCAGGCGCATTTTCAGATTGTCCTGGCGCAGAGCGACAAGTGAAGCCACGATTATCGTGATGGCCGTTAGTGCGGCCAGAAAATCTCCCATCCCGCTCTTTTGCAACAACCCGGGCCCGATGATAAAGCCGATGATCCGAGCGAAGCCGAAGACTCCGGCTTTTACCACGGCTACAGCGTGGAGCAGAGCACTGACCGGGGTGGGCGCGGCCATAGCGGCTGGTAGCCAGCTGTGCATTGGCATAATCGCCGACTTTACCCCGAAACTCGTTAGAAACAGGATAAACAACAGGATAAGACTGCTCTTCCCAATTCCCGCCGGCAGAATCCCTCCAGCCCGGAAGTCAACCGAGTCACTTATTTGGTAGGTCAGCGCTAAAGCCAAGAGGAGGGCGACCCCGCCGGTAAGCAGGTAAACCAGATATCTTCGCCCGGCGGCAATAGCCGCTCCTGTCTCCTTATGGATGACGAGCGGGTAAGTGGCAATGGTTAATATTTCGTAGAAGACGACCAAGGTCAGGAGATTGGCGGCAAAAGCGATACCCATGGTCGCGGAGAGGCAGATGGCAAAACTGGCAAAATAGCGCGTCTGTTTGTGCTCCGGTACACCGCGCACGTAGCCGATGGAAAAAAATGAGGCCAGAACCCAGAGCAGCGAGGCGGAAAGGCCAAAGATAATGCCCAGAGAATCTACCTTTAACGCCAGGGAGATACCTGGCGAAATGGCGAACAGTGTTATTTCAGGGTACTGACCCTGGAGTACGCTAGGCAGCATGGAAAGCACGATGGTGAACTTAGCTACGGCAGCCATAATCGTCCATGATTCCCGAACGTTCGGCCGTTGATTAGGAATGACAATGAGGACCACGGCCAGTAGAGAGACTAGTACGGCCAGTAAGGGCTTTAGCGAGTAATACGTTTCCATAAAGTTAAATTTTACCCTTCATTTTAGCCAGTTGGTAACAATGCCACCACCGGCCATAAGACCCGGGTGACAATGAGCGCGTTAATCAGCCCCAGGACAAGAATCCCAATCGCCAAGACCAGTATAGGTACCACTATCTTGGGCGAAGGCTCGGTAGCTTTCGTCACGGCCTCATCATCATTCGGCGGCGCGGCGAAGAGCTTTTCCAGTATCCGGAAGAAGTAGACGGCGGTAAGTAGACTACTGGTCAGGATAACAGCCACGAAGACCCAGTTACCGGCTTCGACACTGCCCAGTATCAGGTACCATTTACTGAAAAAGCCACACGTCGGTGGAATACCCACCATGGACAGGGCGGCCACGGTAAAAGCAGTCATCATCAGCGGCATCTTGCGTCCCAGACCGGCGAACTGGGATACCTCGTGCAGTCCGGTCTGAAACCGGATACCGCCGGCAATCAGAAAGAGGCAACTCTTCATAAAGGCGTGGTTCAGGATGTGGAGTAAACCGCCGATGAGCCCCAACGGATTGGCTAGCCCGATACCCAGTCCGACATAGGCAACTTGGGCCACAGTACTGTAGGCCAGCATGCGCTTGAAGTCTTTTTGGGCAATCGCCATTAACGAGCCGAAGATGATACCGGCAGCGGCTACCCACCCTATTGCCGAGGTAATCGGTAGGATCTCAATAAAGTACTCCGGCCGGAAGACGGTCAGCATCATGCGCACTATGACATAGCCGGCGACTTCAATCTGAACCGCCGCCAGAATAGCGGCGATCACCGGCGGCGCATAGCTGTGGGCATCTGGCAACCATACGTGTAGCGGAAAGAGGGCCAGCTTGATGCCCATGCCGATAACAATCAATGCCGCCGCAGCGACGACTGTCGGCGAGCTATAGAGGGCCGGCAGGAGCTGGGCGGCATCGGCCATATTGAGAGTCCCTGTGGAAAAATAGATAAAACCTATCCCTAAAAGATAGAAACCACCGGCGATTGTCCCCAGCACTAAGTAGCGAAAGCTAGCCACTACAGCGCGGTTACCGCCTAGTGTTATCAGGGCATAACTGGCTAATGAGTAAATCTCAAGGAAGACGAAGAGGTTAAACAGATCACCGGTAACTACCACCCCGATTAGCCCGGAAATTAACAGCAATACCAGCCCATACATCGGGACGCCTTTACGAGGTACGTGGTATAGACCAGCACCCGGCGGGTAAATCACGATAACGAAGCCGATAAAAACGATGATTATAGCCATAAACGCCGAGAGATGGTCCAGTACATATTCAATACCAAAGGGCGGTGGCCAACCTCCCAAATAGTGGCGTAACGTTCCCTCTTGTAGCACTCGGAAAAGCCCGGCACTGGCAGCAGCCAGTGATAGCGCGATGCCAATTATGGTAATGATATAGGCCCAGGTCAACCGCCAGATACCCACTAGAGTAGCTAGAAAAGAGGCTAGTAATAACGGAGCGAGAATAAGAATCGATAGACTGGACATCTACTTGGACATCTCTTTCATAATCGCCTTATCATCTAATGTATTATAAGCACGGTAGATAACCAGTATAAAAGCTAGCGCGACGCCGGTAAGAGCAAGCCCCACCACAATACCGGTCAGTATCAAGACATGAGGCAGCGGATTCACATATTGGGCGGCAGCCATACCCAGCTGCTGGTCAATTACCGGTACCGAGCCGCCAGCTTTGGTGGCGCCTTCAATAAAGAAAAGAAAAATGGCGGTTTGGAAAATATTCATCCCGATAAGCTTTTTCAATAGGTTACGCTTACCGAGCATGCCGTAAAGGCCGATAATCAGAAGGACGACAATCATCAAGTAAACGTAGCGGGCTATGAATAGCTCAACCATTACCATCTCCCTCCGATGAAGTTATCAAAAATCAGCACTAGAGTACCGAAGACGGCCAGGCCTATCCCCAGTTCGACAATCAGGATACCAAGGTATCTCAGCTCCGCCCCCGATACTCCAGGTAATGGGAGGTAGGCATAGTCCAGGAAGGAACCTCCGAATGCCATTGGGACTATTCCGGCCAGCCCGAAGATAAGCATGCCTACCGCGCCCAGCGCCAGCGCCAGTTTCGGTGGGAATTTCTGGTAAGCGACCTCCTTACCCAGGTACAGTCTTTGCAATAACACGCTGACGGCCAAGAGAACACCACCCTGGAACCCACCGCCGGGGCCGTAATGCCCATGCAGGATGACATAGATGGCAAAGAGTTGAATGAACGGGATTAGTAGGCTGCATATGCTCTGAATAATGATGCTTTGATATCGTTGCCTGATCATCGGTCTTCTTTTTCTCCGGCTTTCTTCATCAAGACCAGGGCACAAGCCAGGCCGGCCGCGAAAATCACCACTGTCTCTCCGAGGGTATCGTAGCCACGGTAATCAGCCAGTATGGCGGTGACAACATTGGGTGTATGGGTATCCTTGACCGAGTTTTCAATATAAGTTGGGGAAACATAAGTGTTGGCCGGAGCCTGCGGGTCGGCATGATCCGGCAGATCACTAGTGGCGTACAGCATTAAGGCCAACAGAAGTACCATCACCAACGCGCTAAACCATTTCAATCTTCCGTCCTCCGTTTGGTGAGAAATAGGGCAATGATAAACAGTACCCCGGTGATCCCGGCACCGAGAGTGGCTTCAACAAAGGCAACATCAATCGCGCCCATCTGGGCAAAGAGCAAAGCCACAAAAAAGCTGTAGGCGGCTAGAGCAGCTACAGCGCCTAAGAGGTCATGGAGAGAAAGGGCAGTGACCGCGGCCACAATCAGGATAACTAGTAGCCAGAAATCAATTTGCCAGATCATACCTACTCCGCTTCGGTTCCCTTCCTGTCTTTATTCTCGGGTCTCTTCTTCCGAGTCCACGGCGCTAGTCCGGAACGGAGAGCGGCCCGCGATATAGCGTGAGTGGCCGTTGGATTGGCAATCAATACAAAGATCATGATGAACAGTACCTTGACGGTGCTGAGTTCCCATCCGTTATAGACCGCCAGCCCACTAAGTACCAGTATGGTACCTAACGTTTCCGATTTACCTACGGCATGGACCCGAGCGTAAAAGTCAGGCAAGCGTAACAAGCCAATGGCGCTCACCGTCAAAAAAAAGGCCCCACCCACCACCAGTACGATAGCCAGCACCACCATTACGGTTTCTCCTTCACCAGGTCAAAGTATTTCCCCAGCGCGATGACGATCACGAAATTCAGCAAGGCATAGGCAATGGCGATGTCAATAAACATACTAATCCGCTCGAAGAGAAATCCTATTAAAGTCAGCAGAATCAATCCGTTGGTGCCGACCAGAGTGGCAGCGATTATCCGATCGAAAATAGTCTTCCCCATCGCCACCCGGTACAGGCCGGCCGCGGTCAGCACGGCAATAAAAATGGTGACACCTAGCAGAAAAGAGCTCATGCTTCTAGTTCTTCAAGAGAATACACCCACCGGGTAGCCAGTGGTGTTTCTTTCTTCTCTAGGTAAATTTTAGCCACCTTGTTCTGCATAACAGCATCGGCCAGCTCTTGGGCCAGCGGCGGCTTCAAGGTGTGAATGATATAATGCCCGTCCTCTAGGTTGACCGTTATCGTCCCAGGTGTCAGGGTAATGGAATTAGCCAGAGTCACCTGGGCCATGCCTTTGCGCATACGGGTGCGGAAAAGGAAAAAACCCGGGTCAATCGGCATCTTAGGGTGCAGCACCAGGTAAGCTACCTGAACATTAGCCATAATGATTCGGGAAAGTAACCACGGCAGGTAAACCAAGAAACGCCATAGTTGGAGGAAAATCAGTCTGGTTCTAACCTCCACTCCTTCGCCAATACGTAATGTCCGGTAAAAGAGACTGTTGGTGAGAAAAGTAATTAGGCCAGCGGAAAGTGCTCCGATGGTAATATACCTGACGTTAAAATGCCCGGAAAGTAACAACCAGAACCCGAACAGGAGAACAAATTGTAGGACGACGCTGAACAGCCTTGCTTGCCAGTAGCCTGTGGTCTCTAGCGCACTCGACTTCTCTTTTAGCAATTCAGGCTCTCCGTGATAAATACCATGACTATGGCATAACCATTCGCCGGCCTAATTCGCATCAGCCTTGTATCATTACTCTTTGATAACTAATGTGAATAATTTTTTATTCTGAGCGCACACAGTTCGTTTTTGATCTGCTCTTTAGAGCAATAATCTACCATAGATAAAAATGTAACGTCAAGTAGACTTTAGCTTTACCTTGCTCTTAAAGTTGATTTTGCAGTAGAATTTAAAGTCTGGGAGAGGTGTCCGAGTGGTTGATGGTGCCGCTCTCGAAAAGCGGTCTCCGTAAATGACGGAGCGTGGGTTCGAATCCCACCCTCTCCGCCAGAGTAGCAATCATTATTTGCTAATTTAACCGGCCGAAAATAGCATAAAATTAAACCCGGAAGTGATAGTTTGCGGAGAGGTGCTGGAGTGGCCTATCAGGCGCGCCTGGAGAGCGCGTGTCCTTCTCTGAAGGACCGTGGGTTCGAATCCCACCCTCTCCGCCACTAAAATTAAGTAATAATGAGTGATAAAGACATCAAGTATCAGATAGGTTTCAGCCTGATACCGCGCATCGGCCGGGTTAGGACAAGTCAGATGGAAATGAAGAAAGTCATTCCCGTTTCTGATGCCGAGTCTTTACTGCTTGAGTACTTGGATGCGGAACCGACTCATATTGACGAAGTTTGCCGCAGTAGTGACCTGTCCGAGGCCACGGTTAGCGGTACCTTGGCGATGATAGAGCTGAAAGGTTTAGAAAGTAATTGAACCCGATGAGTTGTACCCTGATCTGGGAAACCAAGGCAACCTATCGGTAAGAATGGATTGATATGAGTAAAAATTTGGTTATCGTGGAATCGCCAGCCAAGGCTCGGACACTGGAGAAAATCCTAGGGAAAAGCTACAGCCTGAAAGCTTCATTAGGACATGTCCGAGACCTTCCTCGAGGCCAGCTAGGAGTGGACGTAGAAAACGGCTTTACACCCAGATATGTGGTGCCTAGGGTTAAAAATAAGCTGGTCAAAGAGTTGAAAAAAGCCGCACAAGCGGCGACTATCGTGTATCTGGCGACCGACCCTGACCGCGAAGGAGAAGCCATCGCCTGGCATTTGGCCGAGGTAACCGAATCAGTCCAGAAGTCATGTCACCGGGTCGTCTTTCACGAAATAACCAAAGAGGCAGTGAAAAATGCCTTCAAACACCCTCGTACCATAGATATGCAACTGGTCAATGCCCAACAGGCGCGACGTGTTCTGGACCGTCTGGTGGGTTATAAAATCAGCCCACTGCTCTGGCAGAAAGTCAGGAGAGGTCTGTCCGCCGGCCGAGTCCAGTCCGTGGCCTTGAAGATTATTGTTGACCGTGAACAGGAAATTGAAAGGTTCGTTCAGGCGGAATACTGGACGATTGAGGCTGAATTAGCCAAAAAAACCGGGGACGTCGCCTTCCGAGCAAGGCTAATCAATCTTGTTGGCGACAGTAGACTGGATATCCCTAACCGAATAAAGGCAGATCAGTTTAAGAAAAAACTGAAAAAAGCATCTTACCATGTCCTCAAAGTAAACACAAAAAAAGTAACCCGCCAGCCTGCGCCGCCGTTTATCACCAGCACATTACAGCAAGAAGCTTGGCGCAAGCTCCACTTTACTGCCAAGCAAACCATGGCAGTGGCTCAGCAACTTTATGAAGGCCTTCCTTTGGGGTCTGAAGGTAACGTCGGGCTGATAACCTATATGCGGACTGATTCCACTCGGGTAGCCCATTCGGCCATTACCGATACCAGAAATTTTATCAACCGCAAATATGGCCCGAAATTCGTACCACTTCATCCTCGTTCTTTTACCAAGAGTGTAAAAAGAGCACAAGAAGCCCATGAAGCCATCCGCCCCACCAGAGTCCACCGTGAGCCATCTCTCATTAAAAAATACCTTACCGTCAGCCAATTCCGTCTCTACGATCTCATCTGGAAACGGTTGGTGGCGAGCCAGATGGCGGTTGCCCTATTTGATAACACCACCGTTGACATTGAAGCCAGATGTTCGAACTCCGTGTACCTGTTCCGGACTTCTAGTTCGGTAAATAAATTCCCCGGCTTCATAATTCTTTACAGTGAGAGTAAAGATGAAACCGAGGAAGAAAAGAAAATGACCTTCCCACCTCTGAAAAGCGGTAACAATCTTAAACTGCTAGACCTTTTCTCGGAGCAACATTTCACTCAACCTCCACCTCGCTTTACCGAAGCTACGCTGATCAAACTGCTGGAACAATGGGGTATCGGACGCCCTAGTACCTATGCTCCTATCATTTCTACCATCCAAGGGCGTGAGTATGTCACCAAGATGAAAGGGAGTTTCCAACCCACCGAGCTGGGACGGGTAGTCAATGATTTGCTCGGTCAGTTCTTTACCGATATTGTTGACATCAAGTTCACCGCCACTCTGGAAGATGAGCTAGATGAAATCGTCAGTCAAAACCGGGGCTGGGCCAACGTAGTGCAAGACTTCTATACTCCTTTGGAGAAAGACTTGGAAAAAGCTTTCCAGAGTGCGAAAAAAGTGAAGCTGCCTGATGAACTGACGGATGAGCTCTGTCCGAAATGCGACAAACCTATGGCCATCAAGATCGGACGCTTTGGTAAGTTCTTAGCCTGCAGTGGTTACCCTGAATGCAAACACACGAAGTCTTTCCAGATCAAAATTGGGGTTAAATGCCCGCAATGCGATGGCGAATTGATTAAAAGAATGAGTGCCAAAAAGAAACGCGTTTTTTACGGGTGTAGTAATTACCCGGACTGCCAGTTCAGCATCAATTTAAAACCCCTTCCCCAGCCTTGCCCCAAGTGCGGTGGATTCCTTACTTTGTTTATGAGAAGAATGGCCAAGTGTACCAAGTGTGAGTTTAAGGGAAAAATTCCATCGAGCTAGCCTTATGCAGAAAGTCTTCAATAAATATATTGATTATCTCCAGGCAGAGAAAGGTGCTTCCGCTTACACGGTACGTAACTATACCAATGACTTGTGGGGTAACTATAAGCGGGGCCCGGAAAAAGGTTTCTTCCAGTTCCTCAAGACTAAAAAAATAGACTCGCTGGCCGAGGTGGACAAAAATATCCTACGTGACTACATTGCCTGGCTGATGGGCCAAGGGGTGGTCAAGCCCAGCATCGCCCGTAAATTGTCGGCCATCCGTTCCTTCTATCGCTACCTTTCTCGGGAAGAGATTCTATCGGCTAATCCATTAGAGGAATTCGCTTCACCCAAGACTGACAAGCGTCTACCTTCTTTTCTTACCGTGGAAGAGACAATTAAACTCTTACAGGCACCGAATTTAGCTACACCGGAAGGACAGTGTGCCCGGGCGTTACTGGAGTTACTCTACGCCTCCGGCCTTAGAGTAAGCGAACTGGTTAGCCTTAATCTAGAACAGGCAAACTTGGACACCAATGAAATCCGCGTTTGGGGGAAAGGGTCAAAAGAACGAGTAGTCCTCATCGGCCAGCCGGCAGCTAATGCGCTACAGAGTTACATCGGTCAGAGCCGAAATAAGTTTCTGGGAAGGAAAAGAAATACCGCTATGTTCCTTAATCCATCCGGAGAACGCCTCTCGGCGCGGAGAGTGCAGAAAATACTGACAAAATATGCCCGTGCCGCCGGTATAGAAAAAAGAGTCTATCCCCACCTGTTACGGCATACTTTCGCCACCCATCTCCTCAATGGCGGCGCCGACTTAAGAGTCGTTCAAGAACTTCTGGGTCATACCCAGCTATCTTCCACTCAGATTTACACTCATTTAAGTCAGAGCCAAGCTCGTAAAGTATACCTGTCAGCTCATCCCTTAGCGCAAAAAAAGGATACTGAACTTGAACATCAGTAATCGGCTGCAAAAACTACGTCAGAAGCTGGCCGAAAATGAGAGCGAGGCTATCTTTATTTCTCAACCAGAGAACCGGTACTACCTTTCCGGGTTCGATGGTTCGACAGGCTACCTACTGATTACGGTGAAGGATGCCGTTCTGGCTACCGACTTTCGTTATGTGGAACAAGCCGGAAAGCAGGCTTTGGAGTATCAGATTTTCCCGATAACCGGTGATATGGTAAACTGGTTAACGGAATTACTCGCTGGCTTAAACCTAAGAAAACTGGGTTTTGAAGCCGGGCATCTTCCTTTCACCATACACCGGCAATTGAGTGGAACATTAAAAAAGTTATCGTCCCCACCTGATTTCGTCCCCGTGGACGGACTGGTAGAATCGCTTCGGGCAGTAAAAGAACCTGAGGAGATCGAGCTTATTACCAGAGCCTCTGAAATCAGCGATAATGCCTTTAAACACTTGGAAAAGGTAATTCATACCGGCCTGAGCGAAGCGGAGATAGCCTGGGAGCTGGAGAAGTTCATGCGTGAAAACGGTAGCCAGACGATGCCTTTTGACATTATCGTGGCTTCCGGCCCCAATTGTGCCCTGCCCCACACTAATCCTTCCTCACGCATTATACAGTCAGGTGAGCCGATTTTACTGGATATCGGTGCCCAGGTGGAAGGGTATGCCAGTGACCTGAGCCGCACCTTTTGTCTCGGTACTCCTGACGGGACTTTTAAAAAAGTATATGATATTGTGCTCGGTGCCCAGCTAACGGCGCTGGACATAATCGAAAAAAATATAACCGGTGGGCAGGCGGATAACTTAGCTCGAAAAGTAATTGCCGAGTCCGGTTATGGGGAAGCTTTCAGACACGGCCTAGGTCACGGTGTTGGACTGGCCGTTCATGAGTCACCACGCCTCGGCCCCGGTTCGGACGACCTGCTGGTTCCAGGCATGACTTTTACTGTTGAACCAGGTATTTACCTCCCTGGCTGGGGTGGTGTTAGAATCGAAGACTTGGTCGTGATGGAGAACGAAAAAGCCAGAATAATTTCAAAAGCGAAGAAGGTGTGACATGATAAGCGGTGGTGAGCTGAGAAAAGGTGTCATTATCGAGATGGAAGGCAAGCTGTACCAGGTGATTGACTATCAGCACGTCAAGATGAAACGGACGGCACTGGCTAAGGTCAAGTTACGTGACATCAACGCCGGCCACACCATTGAACGAAGCTTTCAGTCTACGGAAAAGTTGACCCGGGCGCGGCTCGAATCACGGCCGATGCAGTATCTCTACAATGACAGCGGCCTGTATTACTTTATGGACGAGGGGATCTTTGAGCAGATTACCATTACCACCGACCAGCTAGGCGAGGCTCTCAATTACCTGAAAGAAGGTGTATCAGTCGAGGTGACCAGCTACAAAGACGAGATAGTCGGGATTACACTACCCATCACCGTTGAGCTTGAGGTGACGAAGACCGATCCTGGCTTCAAAGGAGATACCGCCACCGCCGGTAACAAGCCAGCAACACTGGAGACAAGCTTTACCACTCAGGTACCCCTGTTTATCAACCAAGGAGATATCATCAAGGTTGACACCCGTACTGGAGAATATTTGGAAAGGAGTAACTGAGACCGAATTGCTGAAAGCCGACTTTCATATTCATACCGAATATTCAATGGACTGTAACACGCCGCTGGAGAAAATCATCGAACGCTGCCTGGAAGTAGGTATTAACTGCATTGCCGTTTCCGACCATGGCACCATCGAGGGTGCCATGGAAATGCAACGCCTGTCTCCCTTTAGTGTTATTGTGGCTGAGGAAGTATTGACTCCTCACGGCGAAGTTATGGGCATGTTCTTAAACGAAAGTATACCCGGTGGATTATCTGCTGAGGAAACGGTAGCGCAGATAAAATCACAGGACGGCTTGGTCTGCATTCCTCACCCTTTTGATGCGCTTCGTCCATCCGCACTAAACGCGAAGATAGTGGAGGAGATTGCCGGACAAATTGATATCATGGAGGGCTTCAACTCAAGGAACCCATTTACTCATAATGCCACTAAGATCCAGGCTTTTGCTGAGAAACACGGCCTCGTCCAGAGCGCCGGCAGTGACGCCCATACCCTTCATGAAATAGGTAACGCCTACGTAGAAATGCCGGAATTCGAGGGTAGAGACGATTTCCTCCAGGCCCTGGGTAAAGGTAAGATTATCGGGCGTAAGACAAACCCTCTCAATCATCTTTACAGCACCTGGGCGAAGATGAAAAACATTAAAGGGCGGTAAAAATGTATCAGCTGGGTTGGTTCTCCACAGGCAGAGGACCAGGGTCAAGAAGTCTCCTCAAGGTGATACACGACAACATGCAGTCAGGCGAGATTGAAGCCGAGATAGCCTTCGTTTTCTGCAGTCGAGAACGCGGAGAAACGGAAGCCACCGATATATTTCTCCAGATGGTCAAGGACTATCATATTCCCCTGGTCACTTTTTCTTACCAGAAGTTCCAACACCAAAAACCTTTAAATACCGGCCCGAAAGAAACTTTACCTTTGTGGCGTCTTGAGTATGACCGGGAAATAATGGCGCGCCTGCATGGTTTTCAACCATCTCTATGTGTCCTGGACGGCTACATGCTGATTGTGGGCCGGGAGATATGCCAGAAATACGATATGCTAAACCTCCACCCAGCTGCCCCAGGTGGCCCCGTCGGGACTTGGCAGGAGGTCATCTGGCAGCTAATCGACAGCGAGGCCAAAGAAACAGGGACGATAATTCACTTGGTGACGCCAGAGCTAGACAAAGGGCCGGTGGTCAGCTACAACACCTTTCCGATTAGAGGTGCGTCGTTTGATAAACACTGGGCGGAAATTAAAGGATATTCTTCCGCGCAGATTAAACAGTCACAAGGCGAGGCTAATCCCTTGTTCAATCTCATCCGCCAGCACGGAATGGCCCGGGAACTACCCCTGATAATCGCTACCATCAAGGCTTTCAGCCAGGGGAAAATTAAAGTAACCGCGGAAAAAAAAGTTGTTGACGTCGGTGGACGGCCGATTCACGGATACAACCTGACAGACGAGATAGACAAAAAAATAAAAGACGATATCTAATCTAAAGAGAGAGTTATACCTTCTCTCTTCCGGTATCTTCTCCCCCACCAGAATTATTTCTTACCGGCTCTTCTGCTTTTTCCGGCCGACTTCTTCTCGGACGCCGTCGCCTTGAGGATTTCGTCAACCGACTTGCCCAAAACTTCGTCCACGATACCATAGTCTACCGCCTGTGCCGGGTTAAGATAGAAATCGCGGTCGGTATCGCGTCTTACTTTATCCATTGGCTGGCCAGTGTGGTTGACGATAATGTTCCGTATTATTTCCTGCATCCGCATAATCTCGCGGGCGGCAATTTCAATATCGGCTGCTTGCCCCTGAGCACCACCAATCGCCTGATGCAGGTGTATCGTGGCGTTAGGCAAAGTGTAGCGCTTGCCCTTGGCGCCGGCACAGAGGAGTAGTGTGCCCATACTGGCCGCCAGCCCGACGCAAATAGTCGAGACATCACAGCGGATAAGCTGCATGGTATCGTAGATAGCCAACCCGGCACTGATAACACCCCCGGGACAATGAATATAAAGGCTGATGTCTTTGTCAGGGTCTTCTCTCTCCAGATAGAGCAGCTGGGCGATAACTACATTGGCTATCTGGTCGTTAATCGGCATGCCCAGCATGACGATACGCTCCCTCAGCAAGAGCGAGTAAATGTCGAAGGCTCGCTCCCCTCGGGCACCGCTTTCAATGACCATAGGGATGACATTCCTCGGGTTAGTATTCATTTCTTTGCCTCCTTATTCTGTATTATCTTTTTGGAACCACGGGCTATTTCCGCCAATCGTTGCACCGTCTTTCGGGCAGTCAGGATTTGACGGACTGACTCGCGAGACTGTGGGGTAGTCATTAATTTCTGTAATTCTACCTTGTTTCCGGGGGCACTTTTCAGCATAGTTTCTATTTCGGCATCTATATCGGATTCTCCAACCTCAATCTTTTCCGTTTCGGCAATTTTACCGAGCACCAATGATGTGGTAATTCTTTTGGTGGCTATCGGGTGCAGTTCTTCATGTAACTGCTCCTCGGTCTTGTTCTTATTTTTCAGGTATCCTTCCAGGTTACCATCTTGCATCTGGAAACGTTTTGATTGCTCATCAACCATCCGACTTTTTTCATTTTCCACCAGCACCGGGGGGAACATAATCTGGGCCTGGAGGACCGTTGCTTCAATTACTCTTTCCTCAAAATCCAGTCTGGCTTTCTCTTCTGCCCGGAACTTTAAATTAATTGTCACTTCTTTCTTCAGTGTTTCCATTGTCTTCATTTCCGGGCCAAGTTGCTTAGCAAAATCATCGTTCAGTTCTGGAAGTATCTCCTGCTTTATTTCCACAACCTTAACTTTAAAAAGAGTGTCTTTCCCAGCCAGTTCTTTTCGGGGATAGTCCTGAGGCAGCTGGAGTTGGAATTCTTTTTCTCCGTCTTTTGCCATCCCGACTATCTGCCCGGCGAATCCTGGCGCTGGGGCAGAGGAATCATTTAAAACTTG